>JAFMJA010000175.1 GCA_017853735.1 Burkholderiaceae bacterium
GGCCTTGCATACGGGTGCGGCCATATCGGCTTGCGCCATTTCCTGAAATGCGCCTAGTCCAAGTTGGTTGTTGGGCGCATGACCCGACAGCAAAACCACAGCAGACTCTGCCATCAGCGCGGTGTAGAGCGCTGACAGCGCGTTGGCGTGTCCAGGGCCACCGGTGACCAGAGCAATGCCCACCTCACCCTTGATGCGGGCCCAGGCATCGGCCATATGCACCGCACTGGCTTCATGGCGGGTATGGATGAGCTCGATGCCACTGTCCAGGGTGGCATCGAATACGGACATGATGTGATTGCCAGAGAGAGTGAAGATTTTTGTAACGCCGGCATGACGCAAGGAGCGCACCAGCACATCGCTGCCGCGCTGGACAGAGGCAGGGGACATTTGTATTTCCTACTGTTTGAGAGTCAGTCCGAGCAGACGACCCAGCTTGTCATAGACTGCATATTGCTCGGCTACGAATTTTTCAGTTTCAGCGGGCGACAGCACCCTAGGCGTACTGCCCACTTTTTCGGTGGCGGCTATCCACTGCGGATCTCGGGCGGCGGCTTGCAACACGCTCACCCACCTCTCCGTGGCACTTTTGTCCATGCCTGGCGGCCCATACAGCGCACTCCAGCCGACGATGGCCTCCAATTGGGGAAAACCAGTTTCGCGGGCAGTGGGCACCTCTGGCAGGTCCTTCAATCTATCCGGAGTGGTTGTAAGCAGTGCACGCAGCTTGCCGCCCTTGATATTGCCAATCATGGAAGTGAGATTGCCGCAGCTGAAATCGGCATCTCCGGCCATCAAAGCCAGCGCAGCCTCACCGCCGCCCTTGTAGGCAATTTGAACGGCGGCGTCCTTTCCTAAGCCCAAGACATCAAACAGAAGCTGAGGGCCAAAATTGAGGATGGTGCCGGCGCCTGATGTGCTGTAGTTCAACTTGCCTGGCCGGCTGCGCAGCGCCTCCACCAGATCGGACATGTTTTTAAAAGGGGACTCAGATCGAACCGCGCACACCACCGGGTTGAGTTCCAGCAAGCCAACGAAGGAGAAGGAATTCCATTGGTATTCCAGATTTTTCTGCATGGCAGGCAGCACGGCCTGGGAACCCACCCGTGCCAATAGGAGGTTGTAACCGTCTGGCTTGGCGTTTCGTACCGCCAGCGAACCGATTGCTCCACTTGCACCAGCACGGTTTGCAACGATCACATTCTGTCCAAGCAGACGTTGCGCCACAGCGGCAAGATTGCGTGCAGCAATGTCGGCATCACCGCCGGCAGCGAAAGGCGCAATGATGGTCACAGGACGATCAGGATAGGTCTGGGCATTGGCAAGCAGGCTGAAGGCCAGCAGGCCAGCACAAAAAAATCTACAGATAGCGTGATTCAGCATAGTGGCTCCTTGTTGAATGCTCTCTCAGGACAATGAGGGCTGTTCTTCTTCCAAGATCGTCTGGCCAGGGTTTACGCGGGTAAAACGAACAGGTTCACGGCGCATCACCAGTGCATCATCTTGCAGGGTCACCACGATATAGGTGGAGCTTGGGAGATCGCCAGTCTGTGGGTAATCTTCACGGTAGTGCGCTCCGCGAGAGTCTTCCCGCGCAAGTGCAGAGGTGGCAATCACACGGCTGACAGAAATTAAGTTGCGAAGATTGAGCCAGTCGTGCCAGCTTAAATTGAAGGCCCGATCATCGTCGCTGACGCCAGTTCGAGATAGTTGTGCGTCGAGCTTGTCCAAGGTGTTGAGAGCGCGTTGCAAACCGGCTGCATCACGCAGAATGCCTACATCCTGCCACATGCAGTCAAATAAAGCTTCGCGAATGACATCCAGGTCTCCGGCAGGCTGGGCAAACGGTGCCAGATGACTTGCAATAGCCTGTTGAATGGCAGTTTCATCGGGCGCCCGATAGCTTGCGCGAGACTTTACCCAAGCCGCCATGTGGTCACCGGCAATGCCGCCAAATACGGTGGAGTTGGCAACACCGTTACCGCCGAGCCGATTGGCACCATGCACACCACCGGTATCTTCACCGGCCGCAAACAGTCCGTCGAGGGCGGTTCGGCAGTCAGCCTGAAAGATCACACCGCCCATCATGTAGTGGGCAGTCGGTACCACTTCGACCAGGCCGCCTGCGAGATCAAAGCCGCAGTCTTCACAGCGCTCAACCATGCCCTTGAACTGCTGGCGTACATTTTCAGGCCCGAGATGGGACATCTGGAGATAGACGCCGCCATTTGGACTGGTTCGGCCCAGGCGCATCTCGGCATAGATTGAGCGCGAGACGATGTCGCGAGTGGCCCGCTCCAGCCGGTCATCATATCGTTCCATGAAACGTTGTTGATCACCATTGAGCAGATGGCCGCCAGCGCCACGCAACCCTTCTTCAAGCACTGTGCCCGTCATGCGGGTCCCAGTGCCAGCGAGTAGTCCGGTGGGATGAAATTGCACCATTTCCATGTCCCGCAAGGGAAGGCCTGCCCGTAAGGCCATCGCCAACCCATCGCAGCTTTTATCGCCAGATGGGGTGTGGTACTTGTACATGGTTGGCCCACCACCAGTAGCGAGCAGCACCGCCTTGGCCTGAACGAAAACGAATTCGCCTTGGCGCATGTCGATCATCAGAACGCCCGCCAGACTGCTGCCATCGGCTGACTTGATCAGTTCGACGGCACGATGTTCTTCCAGGCGCTCAATGCCGCGGGCCCAGACCTGCTCGGCCAGTCGATTAATGATTTCAATACCAGTGAGGTCGCCTTTGTGGACGGTGCGATCAAAGGTCTGCCCGGCGAAAGCTTTTTGATGCACCGTTCCATCTGGATTGCGATCAAAGAAGCATCCCAGTTCGTTTTCGAGTTCATGGATACGCTCCACTGCGCCAGTGACCAGTTTCCAGGCCAACTCCTGGTCGGACAGCCATTTACTTCCTTCAATGGTGTCCATGAAATGCCGCTCTACCGAGTCGCCTTCGGCGAGGGCAACGTTGTAGCCGCCCTGAACCATGCGGGTGCAACCGCACTTGCCCAGCAGGCCCTTGACCGCCACTGTGATGCGTAAATCCGGGGCTGCCTGATGGGCGTGCAGGGCAGCAAACAGCCCAGCCCCACCTGAGCCCAGTATCAGAATGTCAGTTTGCAGTCGTCGCAGATTCATGTACTTTTAATCCCCAGCTTGGCCAGTACCTTGGCCCGTTTCTCAGCCTGGCCCTGCTTGAGCTCTGAATACAGGCTGCCGCCATGACTGTCCATGGCCACCAGCAGGGGGCCAAAGTCACGGATGCGGAATTTCCATAATGATTCGGGATTGAGGTCATCCAGATCGACATCTTCGATTTGCTCGATCCAGGTGGTTTCCAGCGCCGCAGTCCCGCCAACAATAGCCAGGTAGACCCCGCCCAATTCATTCAAGGCAGCCAGGGAATCATCCCTGAGGCCACCCTTGCCAATGATCACACGAACACCATAGTCACGCATCAAGGGTCGGGTGAAACGCTCCATGCGGTCTGAGGTGGTCGTCCCAATGCAGACAGGCTCATAGCCGGTTGGGTTTTTTTCTGAACGATCCACTTTTCTCACATTGGGGGCGGTATGAATGACGGCATGCCCTTGCAGATCGAAGCGGGTAGTTCGACCGCCGTAAAACATATGGATTTGGGTGGCATCACGGATGCCATACAGGGTGCGCTGCAGGGTGACCGTGTCATTCACCCTGAGCTGGCGTGCTTGCGCCTCAGTGATCGGCATGGACAGTTCATGGTGGGCCATACTGTTGCTTCAGAATCCGTAGAAGACACCTTCAGGCGTGAAGGTGGCCCGGGAGCGACGTGCCGAATGGCATTGCATGTTCACAGCCACCGGGTTCATGGTGATATGGGTGGCAGCCAGCTCAATCTGGACCGCGAAGGCGGTGGCATCTCCGCCCAAACCCTGAGGGCCCACACCCAGTTGGTTGACCGCGAGCGAAAGTTCTTGTTCCAGTTGGGCGCCCATCGGATCGCTGCAACTGCTTCCCAGCGCCCGCGTGGCAGCGCGCTTTGCCAGTGCAACGCAGAGGTCGGAGGTGCCACCAATGCCAACGCCCACAATCGTTGGAGGACAAGTCTTACCGCCGGCGGCCAGAACGCAGTCGACGACAAAGGTCTTGATTGCATCAATGCCTTCAGCCGGGATGGCCATTTTGAGAAAGGAATTGTTCTCCGAGCCGCTGCCCTTGGGGATCATTTCGATTTCAAGAAAATCCGGGGTATCGGAAAAGTCGATATGGATCACTGGAACTTCAATGCCGCAGGAGGAGTGCTCGTTCTGGCGGGAGAGGGGGTGAACCACCGATGATCGCAGCGGGTGTTCTCGCGTGGCTCGCGCGCAACCTTGCCGGATAGCCAACTTGAGCGCATGGCCATCAACGCGAACCCCTGTGCCGATGCGGATGTTGTAAATGGGAATACCAGTATCCTGGCATAACAGGTTTTCAGTTCGTTCTGCCACATCGATATTGATCGCCATGGTGGCCAGCACCCGCTTGGCAGTAGGATCTGTTTCGGCAGCATCCAGGCGCGCCAGACCCTGTTTGATGTCCGGCGGCAACTGCTTGAGCGCTCGCACGTACAACTCTTTGGCGGCATGTTCAACCGCCATTAAATCGATGTTCATGTGTGTCTGTGGATGCTCAGTTTGTACTGATCTTGCGGTTTTTCACGACTGTGGCCCAACGCACCATTTCGCTGTCAATGGTTGCAGAAAATTCAGAGGGTGTGTTTGCAATTGGCGTCATGCCCTGAACAAACAGTCTGGCTTTGGTCTCGGTCTCCGCCATGACGGCTGCAGTATCCCGTTGAACTTTGGCGATCACATCCGCAGGCGTACCCGCAGGGGCAAGCAAACCAAACCAGCCAGTATTTTCAAATCCTGGCAGGCCACTTTCGGAGACTGTGGGAATGTCAGGTAGCTGAACCGCGCGCTCTTTGCTGGTGACGGCCAGCGCACGCAGGCGTCCTTGCCCGAGCAGGGCGGAAGCTGCAGCAAAGTTACCAACCATCAGGTCGATCTGGCCGGCGATCAGGTCGTTGTAGCCCGCAGACTCGCCTTTATAGGGTACATGGGTAATGGAGATTCCCGCAGCGTTGGCGAAATTCTCTCCGGCAAGGTGGACCTGACTGCCAACACCTGCAGAGCCAAAATTCAGTTTGCCAGGCTTGTCTTTGGCCATGGCGATGAGATCCTGCAGTGTCTTGGCTGGCGAACGATCCGGTACCACCACCATCATGGGCCCACCGGCAACGTTGGTGATCGCTAGCAAATCTTTCTTGGTGTCAAAAGGCATCTTTTTATAGATGCTGGGATTGATAGCGATGCTGCCAGAGGCCATCAACAGGGTGTAGCCATCGCCACTTGATTTGGCCACCAGGTCTGCGCCCACATTGCCACCCGCGCCCGCCTTGTTCTCAATCACAACCGGTTGCCCCCAGCGCTCAGAAAGTTTTTGCCCCAACATACGAGCCAAGACATCCGTGGACCCACCAGGCGCAAAGGGAACCACCATACGAACAGGCTTGCTTGGCCAACGATCTTGTGAAATTGATTCACTTGGTGAAAGGCTGATCGCACTCAGTAGCGCAATCCCGAAAAATTGAAGGAAAGTTGATCGGCGTGCTGATAACATTTTTGTCTCTCCTTGGTTTTAAAAAAATGAGTGTTTACCTAGGCTAAAAATCTAGATCGATGCTTAAAAACGTTACAGAGAAGATTAAATTTTCATGGCTTTCTGTGGTGCACGGCTTGAGCGATGATTGGCGAATAGTGATCCTCTGGCTAGCCATTTCATGGATATTTGAGCCAGCT
>JAFMJA010000176.1 GCA_017853735.1 Burkholderiaceae bacterium
ACCCGGTCTATGTGGACTCCATGCGTCGCAACTTCAGTGCCTATGCACAGGCCAGAAAAATCCAACCCATGAACCGCTCCAGCGCAGCCATGCGTGAAGTCGCTAAAACCCTGACTTTCAAGTGAACTTGTTATTGGGCTGTTCGTTCAGCATCAACCGGCTTTGATGTTGGCATCACGAACAACCTGACCCCATTTTTTCTCTTCCATCGCCCAGAATCGACCAAACTCCTCTGGTGTACTGGCAACCGGCTGCAATCCCATGCCACTCATCTTTTCAATGATCTCAGGGACGGCCAGTGCTTTTGCAATATGCTCATGGAGTTTCGCTAAATTCTCCTTGGGTGTTCCAATTGGGCAGGCCATACCATACCAATTAACCACCTCAAATCCAGGCAGCGTTTCAGCTGCTGTTGGAACGTCGGAGAGGAACGGTAGCCGATTGGGGCCTAATGCGGCCAAAGCACGCAGGCGCCCGCTCTTGACATGCTGGATACCGGCCGCAGCAGCCTCAAAAGTCATTTGCACCTGACCAGACATCACATCGTTGATGCTAAGTGCACTGCCCTTGTAGGGAACATGGGTCATTCGCATTCCTGCGGCTTTGGCAAACAGCTCTCCGGCCAGATGGGGCAGCCCGCCACTGCCGCTAGAGCTGAAATTGAGCTTGCCAGGGTTGACACGGCCATAGGCAATCAGTTCACCCAGGTTTTTCCAAGGCATGCCCGGATTAACAAACAGGACAAAAGATACTGACGCCAGCAAGGTCAATGGGGCAAACTGGTTATTCTGATAAGGAAGATTGGAATACAGGGCTTGGTTGACACTGAAGTTCCCCAGCGTCCCAAGTAATACGGTATGACCATCAGGGGATGATTTCGCGACTGTATCCATGCCAAGAACGCCATTGGCACCTGGCTTGTTTTCAATGACGATGGGTTGGCCCAGACTGTCGGTCATTTTTGGTGCCATCAAGCGGGCGAGGATATCAATGCCACCGCCTGGTGGGAAACCGATCACGATCCGGATCGGTCGTGCCGGGAAGGACTGCGCCCAAGCAGATGGGGTGGCGCTGGCGGCCAAGGCCACAGCGCTGGTAAGCAGTTGTCGACGCTGCATGATTGTCTCCATGTAAAAATACGTGCTATCAACAATTATGGTGTAAATTCGCCTGCTGACTCGCAAAAGATACTCCAAAATCCAATCATGACATTCAGTCAACATGTCTATGTTGGCACTGCTGGCCACTCAGCCTGGTTCAGTGAAGACGGCGGTAAAACCTTCGTTCACCCCAACAGTCACTCCGGCATGTATCTGGAGGCCAGGGTATGGTCTTTCTGCGATCACCCATCTGAGCCTACGAAATTGTGGGCCGCAACAGACATGGGCTTGTATCTTTGGGATGAAGTTACTGCGCGCTGGCACGCTGTCCCCTTCCCGGCTCAGGATGTCTGGCAGATCGCAATTGATCCCATCAACCCAGCCCATATTTTGGCTGGGACCCGTCCTGCCTCCCTTTACCGAAGTACGGACGGGGGTAGTCACTGGCAGCAGTTGGACGTTCCTGACCTGCAAACTTTCTCGACTATCAATATGGGGGCAACCCGGGTTACGCAAATTGTCTTCGAAGCCCGTAATCCTCAACGTGTCTGGGTCACGGTAGAAATCGGTGGAATTTTTCTGAGCGAAGATGGAGGTCAGACCTGGCAGGCACGCGAACAGGGGCTGATTTCTGCCGATGTGCATGGCCTGGTCATTCTGGACCGCCCTGATGGCAGCCAACTCTTGCTGGCAAGTACCAATCGCGGACTACACGAAAGTGTGGATGGCGGATTGAACTGGAATTTTCGCAAGTTGGATTCTCCCTGGCAGTACACCCGAGCAATTGTTCACAGGGCTGACAAACGGGGAATTGTCTTTTTGACCAACGGTAACGGCCCCCCTGGGGACCAGGGCTGCCTGTTTCGTAGTGATGACTGGGGTGACCATTGGCGAAAGGTGTCACTAGGAGACCGACTGAACAGCACAGTCTGGAATGTCGCCAGCCACCCTGCCGATCCGATGTCACTGTGGGCCTGTACAAATCTCGGACAACTTTATTGGAGTAGCGATGGCGGAGAACGTTGGGAACGACTGACGCAGGAATTTGGAGAGATTCGCTCGCTTTTTTGGCGACCATTACCTGCTGCGACCCGCCAGCAGGCCCACTCTATAACAATCAGGCCCCCTGCATGACTGTCACGCCTCAATCTACGCATCGGGCCATGGCCCTCATGGTGCCCATCAACAACACCACTATGGAAAAGGAGTTGTTGGCATGGATGCCTGAGATGGATGAATGCACCACCCTCAAGATTCCCCGAAGCAAGGGACTGTTGACTGTTGAAACGATCCCGGCCTATCAACAGGGCGCCTATGAACTGGCCCGGCAACTTGAGGGGAATAATCTAGAAATACTGGCCTATGGCTGTACCGCGGCCAGTTTTCTGGCCGGCCCCTCTGCAGATAAAGACATGCAACATCGGCTTGCCGACATGTTGCAACTCCCAGTTGTCACAACCGCCCAGTCTATGGTCAAAGAGCTTCATCAACGCTCGATTGAACGCATTGCGCTGGTCACCCCCTACCATGATGAGGTTAATCAAAGACTAAAGCGTTATCTGACCGATGAGGGCATAGAGGTGATGGCGTTTGACAGCCTTCGTGCGCCAGATGTTGACGCCTTGGGCAGGATTACGTCCAGCGAAGTGGCTGGGATGGCACGTCAAGTCATGAGCGATGCCTGTCAAGCCATGTTTATTGCCTGCTCGCAACTGCCAACCTTTGACATCCTTGACGCTCTCAGCGCTGAATTTCAGCGACCGGTGCTCTCATCGATTCAGGCAACAGCGGCCCAAGCTCGGCTTAACCTAGTCAATTAAGCCTACTGATCTAAACCGACTCTAAAGGGGAGACACTCATGAAACGTCGTTCATTGCTTCAGGCTGGCCTAGCCTTGGGCGCATCCATGCCAATGACCAAGCAGGTGCACGCGCAAAGCTGGCCTCAGCGTCCCATACGAATAGTCGTACCCTTTGCAGCCGGGTCCTTCACAGACACTGCAGCCCGAACTATCGGAAAAGAAATCTCCAGCATGCTCGGCCAACCAGTAGTCATTGAAACCAAAGGGGGTGGCGGCAGCACATTGGGCACCAACGTGGTCGCCAAGTCCGACGCAGATGGCTACTCTCTGTTGGTGACTGACAATTCTTTTGCGGTGTCTTCAGCACTGTATGCCAAGCTACCGTATGACCCCCAAAAGGATATTGTCCAGATCACTACTGTTGCGGAGGCGCCTGCCGTCATTATGGTCAATAAGGACTCTCCGTACACGACCCTCAAACATCTCGTTGAGGTTACCCGAAAAAATCCAAAAAAATTCACCTACGGCTCTGGCGGTCAGGGATCATCCGCCCACTTGGCGCTTGAATTGTTTTTTTCTGGTGTTCAGGCTGAATTGATCCACGTTCCCTACAAAGGTGTCGCTGCTGCCCTGCTGGACCTGATAGCCGGTAGGATTGATGTAGGTCTGGCCAGTGCCGGATCAGCCGCCAACCATGTACGTAACGGCAGATTACGTGCTTTGGCCGTCGCCGGCACCCAGCGTCATCCCATGTTGCCGGATGTACCCACTTTCGCCGAAGCTGGATTTCCCCAATACAACATGACCTATTGGTTTGGCTTGATGGCCCCGGCTGGCTTGCCTCTCGAAGTTCAGCAAAAACTTCAGCAATCAATTGCCAAGGCGGTACAGGAAGCCAAGGTTATGGAGGTTTTTGCAGCCACAGGTGCCCGTGCAGTTGCCTCGACGCCCGCTGAATTCAGTCAACGTGTGAACAATGAAATTAGTGTCTGGAAAGGTGTGATTGCCAAAGCTGGCATCAAAATCGAATGAACACTCCGCCCTACCCTAATTTGGCCCGTAATAAGATGGCGCAACAGGCGCTGGTCCTTTGCATGGGACTGCGTCAGGCTCGCACCCCCGATATCGGCTCGATCGCAGCAGCTTGCGGTTTTGATTCCATTTATATCGATATGGAGCACAGCACTATCAGCCATGACCAGACTGCCGCCCTGTGCGTTGCAGCGCTGGGTCAGGGCGTCACGCCGCTGGTGCGGGTACCAGGTCAAAACCCTCATGACATCAGCCGGGTACTGGATGGTGGCGCTCAGGGCGTGATCGTCCCACATGTCAATAACCAGGCACAAGCCGAGGCGGTGGTGCAGGCCGCCAAATTTCCCCCCGCCGGACATCGCTCGGTGATGGGGGCCAATCCGGCGCTGGGCTACAGAGCCTTCCCGCTCAAAGACAACAATCAGATCCTCAATCAAGATACCCTGGTGATTGTCATGCTGGAAACCCCGCAAGGGATTTCCAATGCCGACGCGATTGCCTCAGTGGCTGGGGTAGACATGCTGCTGATCGGCACCAACGACTTGTGCACTGAAATGGGAATACCGGGTCAGATTCGCCACCCCGATATCGTGCAAGCCTATGAACAAGTGGCACAAGCCTGTGCCCAACACGGCAAATGGCTGGGCATTGGCGGAATTCGTGGAGATGCCGAGTTGCAGGGTCGTTTGCTGGGACTCGGTGCGCGCTTCATCATTGCTGGCAACGATGTCTCCTACCTGATGTCTGCCGCTCAGAAAGACACCCAAACCCTCCGTCAAGTCAGCGCTCCATAATGCTCGAAGAATCCATCCTCCCTTCCATCGTCGCGCCGGCCAATGCGTGCGATGCACACTTTCATGTTTTTGGCCCCAAGGGGGCCTACCCTTACCATGGCCAGTTACGATACGAGCCGCCCCACGCACCGCTGCAAGACTACCTGAAACTGGCAAAAACGCTGGGTATCAGCCGTTATGTCTTTGTGCAACCCTCGGCTTACGGTCGTGACAACCGTTGCATGTTGGATGCCATGCGGCAAATGCCACGAGACATCTGTCGCGGCATTGTCGACCTGGAAGACAGCACCCCGGATGCCGTGCTCGACAACATGCACGCGCTAGGTGTGCGTGGGCTGCGTATCAATGTTTCACCCATCCATCAGGAACAGGAAGGACTGATGGAATCCATGGTTCCGAGAATCCAGCTGTGGGAAGCCCGTTGCCTGGAGCGCGGCTGGCACCTTGATTTTTTGCTGCCTGGTTGGTTGACACATCGAATGATTCCCGTGCTGGACGCACTGCGGGTGGACCACAGCCTGGCGCACATGGGAATGTTCCTGGCCCGACTTGGACCTGATCAACCCGGTTTCAAGAATATGCTGGCCTTGGCTGCCCGGGGTCAGGGTCGCACCTGGATCAAGTGGACCGGCACTTACCGCATGGCCACCCTACCCCAGATGGAAGACGCCGCCGCTATGGCACGGGCCACCCTGGCCGCAGCGCCCGAACGCATCATCTGGGGCAGCGACTACCCGCATCTGTCCTTTGCCGACAAGGTGGGCTCGATCCAACTCTTTAACCTGATGCATGAATGGGCGCCCAGCGCCCAGGACAAGCAGCGCATCCTGGTTGAGAACCCTGCAAAGCTGTTTGGCTTCAGCCGCTAGCGGGTCACATAGGGGCGAAGCCAAGGAGCCCTTAGCATTGGGTGAGTAGCCAACAAGGCAGTCTGAATTGAATCTTCAGTTGATGCTGAACAGATGCTGGCTCAGTTTGCCTTGATGCCGGCGGTCTTGATCAGCGGCCACCACTTTTCGATT
>JAFMJA010000177.1 GCA_017853735.1 Burkholderiaceae bacterium
TCAACCCGCAAAAGCAGCGCCGCGCACGGCGCGAGTTTTGAACACCATCCCTAGTCGTACACCACCATCGCCTGGCCCCGGTCAGCCTGAGCCATCCAGCCGGCCAGGGCAGCATCCGAGGGGAAGAATTTGGCCCCCTCGCCCAGCTGCAATTCTGCGGCAGCTCCTTCGCGCTGCAGGGCCAGGCGAACCAGCAGGCCGCGCAGAAGTTCACCCTGCTCGGTCATTTCCTTGCGTGGCGGAAAATCACTGAGCAGCCGGTTGACATCGGGTACCTGGCCATTGACCTGAACCCGTAAATACTTGCCAAAGCGGCAACGCGCAGCGGACAGATCCCAGACCTGATTGACATTGAGTTGCAGGCCGCCAGAAAAGCGGTCCGGCATGACCTTGCCCATGACAATCACCAGCTCGTCGTCGCGCATCAGCGCCCGATTGGCGTTCATCAGGCCCTCGTCAATGCGCGCCTCGATCATGCCGCTCTTGTCATCCAGCTTGAATAAACCCAGCTTGCCACGCTGGCCGTTGATGACACGAAAATCGCTGATGATGCCTGCCAGCAGTTGCGGCTCGCGCGAGTCAATCAGGTCAGCAATGCTGCGTTTGACAAAGCGCCTCACCTCCAGGGCTACGGCATCGAACAGGTGACCTGAAAGGTAAAAGCCGATGGCTGTTTTTTCATGGGTCAGGCGCTCTTTGACCTCCCAAGGCAGCATATCCACCAACCCGGGCTCCTGTGTGCTGGAACCATGGGCATCCTCTCCCATCAGGTCAAAGAGTCCGCCCTGGTGAGCGTTGGCAGCTGCCGCGGCAGCAAATTCAAAGGCGCGGTCGATTGAAGCCAGGAGGGCAGCCCGGTTAAGGTGCAAGTTATCAAAAGCGCCGGCCTTGATCAGGGCCTCGACGGCGCGCTTGTTCAGTCGGGTGCGATCCACCCGCACGCAAAAGTCATACAGGCTGGTGAACAAGCCGCCTTCCAGGCGTGCCTTGACGATGGCATCGATGGCCAACTGTCCGGTGCCCTTGACCGCTCCCAGGCCGTAGCGGATCACCTGGTCGGAAATGGGCTCGAAACGGTAATGGCCGCGGTTCACATCGGGTGGCTCAAAACTCATACCCATTTTCAGGGCGTCTTCAAACAAGACCTTGAGCTTGTCGGTGTCGTCCATCTCCACCGTCATATTGGCGCAGAAAAATTCCGCGGTGTAGTGCACCTTGAGCCAGGCGGTGTGATAGGCCAGCAGGGAATAGGCAGCCGCATGCGACTTGTTGAAGCCGTAGCCGGCAAATTTTTCCATCAGGTCGAACACTTCGTCGGCCTTGGCCTCGCTCAGTCCGTTCCTGGCTGCTCCGTCGCGAAAAATCTGTCGCTGCTGCGCCATTTCTTCAGGCTTTTTCTTGCCCATGGCGCGGCGCAGGAGGTCGGCAGCGCCCAAGGAGTAGCCCCCCAGAATCTGCGCGGTCTGCATCACCTGTTCCTGGTAGACCATGATGCCGTAGGTCTCGGAGAGCATCTCGGCCACCAGTGGGTGCGGGTACTCAATCTCTTCGCGACCTTGTTTACGCGCGACAAAGCTGGGAATCAGGTCCATCGGCCCTGGGCGATAGAGGGCATTGAGCGCGATCAGGTCTTCCAGCCGGGTGGGGCGGGCATCGCGCAACATGCCTTGCATGCCGCGGCTTTCAAATTGGAAAACCGCTTCAGTCCTGCCCTCCTGAAACAGTTGATAGGTTGGCTGATCATCCAGGGCGAGGGACTCAAAGGAAAAATTTTCCTGGCCTGAGTGGCGTGCCCGGATGAGATCACGGGCAATCTCCAGGATGGTCAGTGTGGCCAGGCCCAGAAAGTCAAATTTCACCAGGCCGATGGATTCCACATCGTCCTTGTCGAACTGGCTGACGGCAGACTCACTGCCAGGCTGCTGATAGAGCGGACAAAAATCCGTCAACCTGCCTGGCGCGATCAACACGCCCCCCGCGTGCATGCCCACATTGCGGGTCAGTCCCTCCAATTTTTGCGCCAGGGCCAGCAGGGTCTTGACTTCGTCTTCCCGCTCCAGCCTTTCAGCCAGGATCGGCTCGGCACGAATCGCCTCGGCGATGGTGATCTGCTGACCCGGCTTGTTGGGAATGAGCTTGGAAATGCCGTCACAGAAGGTGTAACTCATGTCGAGCACGCGCCCGACATCGCGTATGGCCGCTCGTGCGGCCATGGTGCCGAAGGTGGCGATCTGGCTGACCGCCTCCTTGCCGTATTTTTCCTTCACATAGTCGATCACCCGGTCGCGATTGGCCTGGCAAAAGTCGATGTCGAAGTCAGGCATCGAGACCCGCTCCGGGTTGAGAAAACGCTCGAACAGCAATTTGTACTGCAGCGGATCCAGATCAGTGATCTTGAGCGCGTAGGCCACCAGCGAGCCAGCGCCCGAGCCGCGCCCCGGCCCCACTGGGCAGCCATGCGACTTGGCCCACTGAATGAAGTCGCCCACGATCAGAAAGTAGCCCGGAAAGCCCATCTTGAGGATGGTGTTGATCTCGAATTCCAGGCGCTCTAGGTAACGTGGGCGCTCAAGGTCACGCTTGTCCTGATCTGGGTAGAGCTGGGCCAGACGTTCTTCCAGGCCAGCGTGCGACACCTTTCGAAAGTACTCATCGATACTGAGGCCGTCGGGAATAGGAAAGTTGGGCAGCTGTGGCTTGCCCAATTCCAGTGTCAGGTTGCACCGCTTGGCAATTTCCAGCGCGTTGGCCAATGCGCTGGGCAAGTCAGCAAACAAGGCTTGCATCTGGTCAGCGCTTTTGAAATATTGCTCGCGGGTAAATTTGCGCACCCGGCGTGGGTTGCCCAGAATTTCGCCTTCTGCGATGCAGACCCGGGCTTCATGGGCCTCGTAATCATCTTCGCTGCCAAACTGAACTGGGTGGGTGGCGACTACCGGCAACTTCATGCGCGCGGCCAGCTGGACCGCGGCACTGACATGGGCCTCATCCTCGGCCCGTCCCGCGCGCTGCAGCTCCAGATAGAAACGGTGCGGAAACAGACTGGCCAGTTGCAAGGCCGCATCATGCGCCCGCTCGAAGTCTGCCTGCACCAGGGCCTGCCCGATGAAACCAGACTGCGCCCCCGACAGGGCGATCAGGCCCTCATTCAACTCGCGTAGCCAGGCCAGCCTGACCACAGCCTGAGTCTTGACCACATTGTCGCGCCAGGCTCTGGCCAGCAGTTCGGACAGGTGCAGGTAGCCCGTCTTGTTCTGTACAAGCAGCAAGAGGCGGGAATTGACTGCCGGGTCCTGCCCCAGGCCGTCGATCAGGATGTCGGCACCAATAATGGGCTTGATGCCCTGGCCTCGGCTTTGCTGGTAAAACTTGATGGCGCCAAAAAGATTATTGAAATCGGTGATGGCCAGGGCTGGCTGGCCGTCGGCGACAGCGCTGCCGACCAGTTTGTCAATGCGGTTGCTGCCATCGACGATGGAAAACTCGGTATGGAGGCGCAAATGGACAAACATGGGTCCATTGTAGAAAAACCCGGCCCGAATTTGGAGCTTGACAAGGCATAAACTTCAGCCATGAACTCAGCAACACTGCATCCAGGCGCGATCACCGAGGTGGCAGGCATAGAGTTTGGTCACTACAACGACCCGCGCCGACCGACCGGATGTACGGTGGTACTGGCCCGCGCGGGCGCGGTGGCGGGAGTGGATGTACGTGGTGCAGCCCCAGGCACGCGCGAGACTGATTTGCTGCGGCCGGGAAACCTGGTCGAGCGCGTTCATGCGGTTCTGCTCAGCGGTGGCAGCGCCTGGGGTCTGGATGCTGCCGCCGGCGTGATGCGCTGGCTGGAGGAGCAGGATATTGGCTTTGCCACCAGCCACGCGCTGGTGCCGATTGTGCCTGCTGCCGTGATTTACGACCTGGGTGTGGGCGATGCCCATATCCGACCCGACGCCCAAGCCGGCTATCTGGCCTGTGCAGCGGCCTCCCGGCAACATCAGGCCCAGGGCAATATGGGCGCGGGCTGTGGTGCCTTGGTGGGCAAACTCTTTGGCCAGGCTCGGGCCATGAAGGGGGGCGTAGGGACTGCCTCGCTGTCGCTGCAGGGCATCACAGTTGGGGCCTTGGTGGTGTGCAATGCGGTCGGTGATGTGCGCGAACCCTCCTCAGGGCAGGTGCTCGCAGGTGCCCGCAGTCCCGATGGCCAGCGCTTGCTGGACAGCCGCCAGGCCATACTCGGCGGCGCCCTGCCTCAGCACCTGTTGGCAGGCCAACACACCACCATTGGCGTGATTGCCACCGATGCCACGCTCAACCAGGCACAGGCTATGCGACTGGCACAGGTGGCCCATGACGGACTGGCCCGTGCCATCAATCCGGTACACACCCAGTTTGATGGCGACACCCTGTTCGCCCTGGCCACTTGCGCCAGCAAAAAGGTGATCGATCCGGTCTTGCTGGCCATGCTGGCTGCGGAGGCCACAGCCCGGGCCACAGTCAATGCGGTGCTGGCAGCCCGGGGGCTGACGCTCGGCGATCAGCACTGGCCGGCAGCAACAGAGCTGTCAGTCTGAGCAGTGCCAGCTTCGTTTTATGACCCGCGTAGGTTTTGATCGATTTTTTATTGCGTTAAATCAAATATTTTGGGAGGGGGTGCGCGTCAAATTCACTGAAGTTCAGCGCCAGAGTTGATGCCCTATGTCAGGGCTGCTGCGCTGCAGGAGCCCCTATGCAATCTCATCTTAAACTGACACTGGTAATGGCTGCAGCAGCTTTGAGTTCTAGCCTGTGGGCACAGTCGGGCCCCAAAAATCAGGCGCTGCTCGAGCGTGGCAAGTATCTGATGAATGGTGTGGTGGCCTGCGGCAACTGCCATTTCCAGCGGGATGCAAAAGGCGAGCCACTGTTGGACAAGGGGCTGTCTGGCGGCTTTGTTTTTGATGAGCCCCCTTTCAAGGCTTACGCCTCCAACATCACACCAGATCCGGAAACTGGCATCGGCAAATGGACCGATGCACAATTGGCCAAGGCCATTCGGGAAGGCATCCGTCCCGACAAGAGCGTGATCGGCCCACCCATGCCCATGGCTTTTTACCGAAACCTCTCGGACGACGATTTGGCAGCCATCATTGCTTATTTACGTGCCCAGAAGCCAGTTCGTCATGTGGTGCCCAAGTCCACATACAACATTCCCTTGCCACCCAACTATGGTCCTCCAATCCAACAGGTCAGAGCCACTTCACCACGCGACAAGGTGAAATATGGCGCTTACCTGGTCGAAATTGGACACTGCATGGAATGTCACACGCCACGCGATGAAAAGGGAATGCTGCGATTGTCTCAGCTGGGCGCTGGTGGCCAGCATTTCCCGGGTCCATGGGGGACGAGCGTGTCGCGCAACTTGACCCCGCATGAAACCGGCTTGAAGAATGCAAGCGATGCGCAAATTGAGCGCGCCATACGCGAAGGCGTTGACCCTACTGGTCAGGCCTTGAAGCCACCCATGGGATACCCTTTTTACAAGACGATCAGCAACGAAGATATGTCTGCCATCGTGGCTTACCTTCGAACGCTCAAGCCATTGGCATTTGCAGGCAAGCATTAAATCCGGTTCGCCGAAGCACAACAAAAAGGGCCCCGAAAGGGCCCTTTTTGTTGTGAACTGCCTGACTCAGGCTTTTATTTCAAGGCTTTGAAACGCACCCGCTTGGGTTTGGCGCCCTCTTCGCCCAGACGTTTTTTCTTGT
>JAFMJA010000178.1 GCA_017853735.1 Burkholderiaceae bacterium
CTGCAGCCTGCGTAGTGCTGGCCGACAGGGTGATCGGGATCGGCCAGAACAATCCACTGGCCATGCGCATGCCGTCGCACACGCCTTGCCAGTCGGCTTTGGTCATGAATCCGCTCAGGGGGGTAAAGCCGCCAATGCCCAGCATGATCAGATCGCCTTTTTCCCGCGAACTCACCTGGAGCTTGGGCAGGGAGGCAGCGCGCCGAAGTTCTGCGGCAAGTTCATCGCCCTCGAGCAACAAAGAATGCAGTCCGCTACCGCCATGAGGTTCCACCAATGCCATATTCAGGTCTCCTTAAAGTTTAGATGGTGTTGCCCATTCTGATGGCTTGACGCAGCATTCAGGACAAGAAAGCGATTAGATCAAATCTTAAACAAACCAAGCTGGAAAAGTCCAAGGGCGGTGTGCCAAATGGGCGTTGGCTGCTTGGCGAAAAAGCGCTAACCACCAGTTTGAAATATCCTGCCCCAATTAGTTCAAGTCTGACACTTGCAGTCAACTACCTCCAAGGGTAAGTCACTACCTACCCAAATGGGTGATGAGGTATCCTAGGGGGTATGCAAGCCTTGCTTGCAATGAATAAGTTTGCTGGAGCCAGATTTGGCATCCAGGCACCTAGATCAATTCCTGAAACAAGGGCTAGATCCGTAGCACCTTGGAGGTTACGCTCGAACCATGATGTGTGAGTTTTCTTTAGCGTCGGACAGACCGGTGTAGTGCCATGGGTGTAGGGCCAGGCCATCAGAATTCACCAGTTGCCTCTGCCAACTCGGCCGGTCCGGTCGAGGCTAGGGCGGTCAAGACGAGGGGGCTGCTTGAGCAGTACCTGGCCAGCCTCATCAGGCTGGCAGGGGCCGATGCAGGAGTGGTTTGCGCTTTGACGCAGGCAGAAGGCCCATGCCGTATGCTGGCAGCGCAGGGTCTGGCAACGCAAACTGTTGCTGCGAGCCTGGAGTGCCAAAGCCCTTGCGCCCGCTGTGCCCTGGTCTCTGAAGCGCAACCCAGTCACTGGCTGGATGCCAAGCAACTTGCTGGCTGCCTTGACCTGAAAAAAATCATGCCGGCCTGCCAGGGTGCACTGGTGCTGCCGCTGCACCCTCAGGAAAAACCGCTTGGCTGTTGCCAGCTGTTTTATGCCAACGCGCAGCAACCCAGTGCTGATCTGCTCACCTTGCTGGGCGCAGCCAGTGCGCTGATCGGGCTGTCGCTGTTGCAGTCTGAACAGTCACGCGAATTGCTCTACGCCACGGTGATGGATGAGCGCAGGCTGATGGCTGCCGAGGTGCATGACTCGATCGCCCAGAACCTGGTTTATATGAACATGCGCCTGCCCCTGTTGCGCGAGGCGCTGGCCAAGCCCGATCAGCCCCGGGCGCAGCGCTACATCGATGATCTTGCGCAATCGCTGCAGGGCACGCAGCGTGAGGTGCGTGAACTGCTGATGCATTACCGCAGCCCATTCGATCCGCGTGGCTTGCGCCATGCCCTGGAGGAGTTGACCGGCGAATTCAGGATGCGCTCTGACTGCGCGCTGGAATTCCACTATGAGCCGGGCTTGCCGCAGCTGCCTGCAGAACAAGCTTTGCAGGTTTTCCATATTGCCCAGGAAGGCCTGTCCAATGTGATCCGTCACGCCAACGCCCAGCATGCTTGCTTGAGCCTGAAGGTTGTGCGTGGGTGTCTGGAGCTGACACTGGCGGATAATGGAAAGGGCGTGGGCGACCCGCCTGCATTGACGGGCACCACACACTTCGGCATGGGCATCATGCATGAACGGGCGCAACGTCTGGGCGCTGCCCTCTCGGTCTCGCCGCAACCAGGTGGTGGCACCCTCTTGCGCTTGTTGCTGCCTCTCGAACTTGCCAGTACGCCAAGCGATGATCCAGGGAGCTGCGGCTGATGGATGCGGTGCGTATCTTCCTGGTTGATGACCACTCGCTTTGCCGTAGCGGCCTGACCGAACTGCTCGAGGGTCGTGGCGGCATGAAGGTGGTGGGCGCCACCGGCCAGCCCGAGCTGGTACTGCCGATGTTGCGCCGAGAGCAGGCCGACTTGCTGGTGCTGGACTTGAGATTGGCGCAAACGGACGGATTGAGCCTGTTACGCCAGCTACGTGTCGAGGGCTGCGATATCCCTGTGGTCATTCTGACCATGAGCGCTGCGGAGGATGATCTGGCCGCGGCACTGCGCGCCGGCGTCAAAGGCTACCTGCTCAAGGATATGGAACCCGAGGCTGTGATCGAATCGATCGGGCGTGCTGCGCGGGGGGAACTGGTGGTGGCGCCTGCCATGGCTGCCAAACTGGCGCAAATGTGGCAAAGCGGACAAAACAGACAAAACAGACAAAGTGGTCCTGATATGCCAAATGGGCAGAAGGGCACGTCCAAGCGGGACCTGGTTGCCATCCTCACTGAACGTGAGCGCGAGGTGCTTGAGCAGGTCGCCCAGGGAAAAAGCAACAAAGCGATTGCCCAGGTGCTGGATATCAGCCACAACACGGTCAAGCTGCATGTGCGCCATATCATGGCCAAGCTGGGCCTCAATTCAAGAGTTGAAGCTGCCGTGTTCGCCTTTGAACATCGCAGCAGCGTGGAAAGTTCTGACTCGGTTGGCTGAGTAGCCTGCAAGCCTCAAGGCTGCAGTGAAGTCAAGATGTCCAGGGGCAAGGCAGCTGTGTCCTGGCCAGCAGCTCCTGTTGGCCTGAACCAGTCCAGGGTTTCTTGTAGGGTCACCACATCGCCTACGATCAGCAAGCTTGGTGAACTCAGCTTGGCGGCTGCCACTTTGTGGGGCATGTCGGCCAAAGTGCCGGTGAGCACCTGCTGGCTGGCCATGGTGCCGTGCTGCACCACCGCGATGGGCCGGCTGGCAGGCGCACCATGCGCGATCAGCTGGCGGCAGATTTCAGGCAAGGCGTTGAGGCCCATATAAATCACTACCGTCTGGCTGGGACGCACCAGCGCCGGCCAGTCCAGCTCCACCTTGCTGCCGTCCTTGAGATGGCCAGTGACAAACAGGGCCACTTGGGCATGATCGCGGTGGGTCAGTGGGATGCCTGAATAACTGGCTACGCCACACGCCGCTGTCACACCGGGCACCACCTCGAAGTCGATGCCTTTTGCCGCCAACTCCTGCATTTCTTCACCGCCACGGCCAAAGATGAAGGGGTCTCCGCCCTTGAGCCTGACCACCCGCTTGCCCTCGCGCGCCAGCTTGACCAGCAGGGCATTGATCTGTTCCTGTCGCATGGTGTGCTCATTGCGCCGCTTGCCTGCGTAGATGCGCTCTGCATTGGCTGGCGCGAAATCGAGCACGCCAGGCGACACCAGGTTGTCATAAACCAGTACGTCGGCCTGTTGCAGCAGGCGTACCGCGCGCAGGGTCAGCAGTTCCGGATCACCCGGTCCTGCGCCTACCAGATAAACCCGGCCGCCAGAGCTTGAACGCATATCGGAGCTTGTGCTGATGGTTTGGCTCAATGGGTGCTGCAACCGCCGGTGCCGCATCCACCGCTGCCGCAGCCGCCACCGCCACCGCTGCCACATCCGCTGGCGGTGGTGAAAGCGGATTGCTGGTTGACAAAAATGAAATTGAAGTGACCCGGCTCGAGTTCGACAAAATCCAGCACGGTGTCCTCCAGCAGCTGGGCATGGCTTGGCGCCAGCACCACGGCCACATCTTCGATCAACAGGCGGGTGTCGTTGTCGGTGCTTTCGTCAAAACCCATGCCGTAATCAAGTGAGCCGTCAGCCAGCCGTTGGGCAGCCACGCGCAGCACCATGTCCTGCGCCCCACTGTCTTGTGCAGCCCGTTGTATCTGTTGCGCCGCAGCGCGAGTCAATGTAAACATCGCGATTTCCTTTCAGTGTTCAGCCAGCGTGCGTGGCGTGCCGACCCGGCAACGGCGCACAAAATCAACAAAAGCTGGCGCCCAGCCCCGTGGGCCCAGGCTGCGCAGATGGGCATAGGATGCCAGCACATTGCGGTGCACGATGCCATCGACCTGGCCATCGATGCCGTGTCCACGCAGCACCTGCCAGGCACAGTGCGACTGCTCGGGCGCCGGGTCCAGCGAAGAGTAATGAAACTCGTGACCGTGCACTTGCTGGCCTTGCAAGCCAGGCCAGGGCATCTGGCTGGTGGCGTTGAGGTGAACATAGCCGCGTCCGACCGGTCGCTCGTGCAAATTGACATTGCCGGACAGGGCGCCCACCATGCGACAGCTGTGCCCTTTCCAGTTCAGCGTCTGGGCCAGGTACATCAGGCCACCACACTCGGCATACACCGGCAGGCCATCTTCGATGGCCTGTGCGATCTGGCTGCTCAAGCTGGTGTTGGCCTGCAACTGGTCCATGAACAATTCTGGAAAGCCGCCTCCGATGAACAGGCCATCGAGTTGCTCGGGCAAGGCGGCGTCTTGCAGGGTGTCAAAGGGCAGCAGCTCCGCGCCAGCAGCCTGCAAGGCTTCCAGGTCGTCGGGATAATAAAAGCCAAAAGCGCGGTCGCGCGCCAGGCCTATGCGCACAGTTTTTGCGCAAGTAGCGCTAAAGCTGGCGGGCGTGGGGCGTGGGTCGGCCAGGGGCAACGCACTGGCTGCCAGCGACCGCACCTGTGTCAGGTCGACCTGTTGGGCAATACGTTGCCCGATGCGTTGGACCAGGGCGTCGGCCTGGGCGTGCTCGTTGCTTGGCATCAGCCCCAGGTGACGCTCGGCCACGGCAAGATCGCTGTCTTCAGCAACTGCACCCAGCACCGGCACATCGGTGTAGTGTTCCACCACAGCGCGCAGCTTGGCCTCATGCCGGCTGCCGCCGAGTCGGTTGAGGATGACCCCGCCAATCCGGATGTTTTTGTCAAAGGCCTGGTAGCCCAGTATGAGCGGTGCAATGCCACGGGTCATGCCGCGCGCATCGATCACCAGCAGCACGGGAAGGCCCAGCATGTGGGCCAGGGCTGCATTGCTGTTGCTGCCATCCAGAGCCAAGCCATCGTACAGACCCTTGTTGCCTTCGACCACGCTGAGATCGGTCTGTGCGGCATGGCGCGCAAACAGGTGAAGGATCTGCGCCTGGGTCATCAGATGGGGATCCAGGTTGTAGCAAGGCCTGCCACTGGCCTGGGTCAGCCACATTGGGTCGATATAGTCTGGCCCCTTCTTGAAGGGCTGTACCCGCAGACCCTGGGATCTCAAGGCAGCGCACAGGCCCAGGCTGAGGGTGGTTTTGCCCGACGACTTGTGGGCAGCAGAAACGATCAGGCGGTCCATGGTGCCAAGTGCTCTAATGCGCAGCCTCGGTGCCCGTTGGCTCGGTGGGGAAGCGATCGAGTCGCTGCGGCACGAAGGCCAGGTTTCTGATCGCCAGCAGCACAATCACGCCCACCAGTCCACATCCGCCCAGACCCAGCAGCCACTCGGGGAGCTTGGCGGTGTAGGCCGCCACCACGCCATCGCCAAAGCTGCTGCTCATGGAGTAGCCAGGAAAGATATCCAAGGGAAAAGCCTGGCTGCCAATGATGGTGACATACATCTGGGCCAGGCCGCCCACAATCACCAGGACGGAGGCCAGAAGCACCATCGATGCATGGCCTCGGGTGCGTGGGTGCAGGAGAAGCAGCAGGGGCAGCAGGCCGCCCAGGACGATCTGGCCTAGCCAGAACAGGTAGGTGTAGATGCCGCCGTCGAGCAAGATGAAGCGCTCCAGACCATGCTGCTTGGCGAAGTACAGATTGGTCAGGTGGTAT
>JAFMJA010000179.1 GCA_017853735.1 Burkholderiaceae bacterium
GTGAAGACCTGCTGTTCGATATGGCGCGCCATGTTGACTCCACAGTGCACCAGTTCGAAGAATGGGGCTTGCCGATCATGAAAGACCCCAAGACCGGGCGCTACCTGCGCGAGGGTCGCTGGCAGATCATGATTCACGGCGAATCCTATAAGCCGATCGTGGCCGAAGCAGCCAAGAAATCGGCCGACAAGGTGTTCAACCGCATTTGCGTGACTCACCTGCTGATGGACGACAGCAAGGAAAACCGGGTGGCTGGCGCAGTGGGTTTCAATGTACGCACTGGCAACTACCATGTGTTCAAGTCCAAGACCGTGATTTGCGGTGCGGGCGGTGCCTCCAACATCTTCAAGCCGCGCTCGGTGGGCGAAGGCTCGGGCCGCACCTGGTATGCGCCCTGGTCCTCAGCCTCGGCCTATGGTCTGATGATCAACGCCGGCGCCAAGATGACGCAGATGGAGAACCGTATTGTGCTGGCCCGCTTCAAGGACGGTTACGGTCCGGTGGGCGCCTATTTCCTGCACCTGAAAACCTATACCCAGAACTGTCTGGGTGAAGAGTATGAATCCAAGTGGTTCCCCGAGTTGCAGAAAATGGTGGGCAAAGAGTACCTCGATCCCGAGGCCTCGCACCTGACGCACCGGCCGATCCCGACCTGCCTGCGCAACCACTGCATCATCAGCGAGGTGAACGCCGGTCGTGGCCCGATCCATATGGTGACCATGAAGGCTTTTCAGGACCCACATCTCGAAGAGGTGGGCTGGGAAAACTTCCTGGGCATGACGGTTGGCCAGGCCGTGCTGTGGGCAGCCACCGATGTGGATCCCAAGAACGAGAACCCTGAACTCACCACTTCAGAGCCCTATGTGATGGGTTCGCATGCCACTGGCTCGGGCGCCTGGTGCTCCGGCCCGGAGGATGTGTCGCCACCTGAGTACTTCTGGGGCTACAACCGCATGACCACCATCGAAGGCCTGTTCGGTGCCGGCGATGCAGTGGGAGGTACGCCGCACGCTTTCTCCTCCGGCTCCTTCACCGAAGGGCGTCTGGCGGCCAAGGCCGCCTGCAAGTACATCGACGACGGCAAAGCTGAGGGCATTGTGGTTTCTGAGGAGCAGATCAAGCGCCGCAGGCAGGAGATCTACAAGCCGATGGAGCATTACAAGATTTACCGTAATGCCATCGTGGCAGGTAGTGTCAACCCGCACTACATCAACCCCAAGCAGGGCTTGGACCGTCTGCAAAAGCTGATGGACGAGTACTGCGGTGGCGTGACGGTCAATTACATGACCAATGAAAAGCTGCTCAATATCGGCCTGAAAAAACTGGCCCTGATGGAAGAGGATCTTGAGAACCTGGCAGCTGAAGATATTCACGAACTGCTGCGGGCCTGGGAGTTGAAGCACCGCCATCGTGCCGCCGAATGTGTGACCCACCATACCCTGTTCCGCAAGGAGACCCGCTGGCCCGGTTATTACTACCGGGGCGACGCCATGAAGGTGGATGACGAGAACTGGCACGTGTTGACTGTGTCACGCCGCGATCCACAGACCGGCGAGTACACCATGGAGAAGGCACCCTGCTACCACCTGGTGTCGGAAAACGAGTGATTGCAAAACCTGCCAGATCGGTCCTCATTCGGACGAAGACGGGTCCCTGGAAAGTGATATGTCAGCAGTGCTAAGCCCAACCCAAACAACGCCTACGAATGAGCACAAGCCCGGATTGAACATCATCGACAAAAGCGATGAGGAAATCCGGGCACTGGCTGATCCGCTATGGCGCGACCTGCTCAAGTTTTCCAACGAAGGCAAGTATGGGGATTTCGTCAAGAATTTCTCCACCACCTTTGCCTTGGCCATGAATCAGGTGGAAGTCAATCACCAGTTTGCCAACAGCGAACTGGCGCGCAGCCTGTCGGACAATTTTGACAACCTGGGCCTGATCCGCCGGGGCGAGCATGTGACGGTTTTGTTCCGCCAGCGCAGCACCAAGAAAAAAGGTGAGTGGCTGGGCCGTCTGGTGCTGGGCTATGAGCAGGGTCAGGTCAGAATTTTTGCCGCCTCGATCTTTTAATTGGCGACAACAGGACCGATATGCGTGAAACTATTCAGGACGGGAAATTTGTCGAGCTCACCTACAAGGTGAGCGACCGCAAGACCGGACATGTATTGACCCAGGTGGAGTTTCCCCTGGGCTATGTTCATGGGCACAATGAAATTCTCTCGCCCGCAGTGCACCAGCAACTGGAGGGTCGCAGTGTCGGGGAGGTGATCGATGTGCCGATTGATGGCAACCAGATCTTTGGCCCGCGCGACGAGAGCTTGGTGTTCACTGACCATATTGACAATGTGCCGCAAGAGTACCGTCAGGTGGGCTGCTCCATCCTGATGGAAAACGACAAGGGCCAGACCCGCAGTTTCATCGTGACCTGGTTGGATGACGAGAAACTGACCGTGGACGGCAACAATCCCTTGAGCGGCCGCGAGGTGGTGTTCAGCCTGCAGATCCTCACGGTGCGTGATGCCACGGAAGAGGAAACCCGGGTGGGCGAAGCGCCAGCTGCCAATGTGGACCTCGACCCCGCATTGATGCGGCCCATCTGAGCGCTGCCACAACAAACCAGACAGATTGAACGATTTCGATTTTTATACCTGCAAACAGTCCCTACATCCTGGAAAGGCCTGATATGAGTGAACAAAAGCCTATCTCTCAAGTTCCTGACGGCAAAACGCCTTACTACACCACCCGCCAAAAAGCGCCGAGCGACAAAGGTTTTGTGGGTTTTGAGACGGAATGGAAGGCGCCCCATAAGGTCGCCCCTTACCAGACTCCCAAAAAGCCCTGATTCCCCATCCCTAGGCCTGGCGGCCTAGGAGGTCGGCTGCCCCGGATTGCCTCGATGCGGGCGGCTAAGAAACCTCAAAGACTATACTTGTCTGAAAAGGCACCCCTGGGCGGCTCCACATAAGCTGGCATCAGCGGTGCTGCTTGTCCAGGCCGTCATCGGCCGCGGCCCCTTATCTCGGATTCAGACATGGCAGATCGCCGCCTCCAAGTTTTTCACGCGGTTGCGAAGCACCTCTCCTTCACCAAGGCGGCTGAGGCGCTGTTCATGACACAGCCAGCGGTGACTTCGCAGATCAAGCAACTTGAAGAGCATTTCAACACCCGGCTGTTCGACCGGGCCCGTGGCCGTATCACCCTCACCCCGGCGGGTGTGCTGGCGCTGGAATATGCCGAGCGGATTCTCGATGTCACAGCCGAGCTTGACCAGCGACTGCAGGAACTCGGTGGCAAGCTCAGCGGCTCCCTGCTGATCGGCGCGAGCACCACCATTGCCGATTACCTGCTGCCCAAGGTGTTGGGAACCTACAAGGCCATGTATCCGGCGGTGGTGCCGCAGCTGCTGGTGGCCAACTCTGGTGCTGTGCAGGAGCGGGTAGCCGACCGTAGCCTGGATATCGGTTTCATCGAAAGCGAGTCGCATCTGCCCTCGCTGGCAGGCGATATCTGCTGCGAGGATGAATTGCAGCTGACCTGTGCACCCAGCCACCCCTTTGCCCGGCTGGTGTCTGTCAGCCCGGAGCAGCTGACCCATCACGCCTATATCAGCCGGGAACAGGGCTCGGGCACGCGCGATGTGATCGACAACTACCTGCGCCAGGCTGGGGTGGCTGTAGATTCGATGCAGCGCGTGATGGAACTGGGCAGTCCGGAAGCCTTGAAGGGCCTGGTGGCGACCGGCCTCGGGTTTTCCATCATGTCACGCGCTACGGTGGTCAATGAAGTGCGGCTTGGACAACTGGTGCAGGTGCCGCTGCTGCCGCGGCTGACCCGTCACCTTTATGTGGTCTATCCCAAGGAGAGGATCCACTCCCAGCTGGTCTCGAGCTTTCTCGAGTTTTCCAGGCAAAGTTTGGGCAGTGGATCACAGCATGCCTAGCCGTCCAGGCTCTTGTAATAGCTGCGCAGGATTTCCAGCACCTCGGGGCGACTGAACTCGGGCGGTACCTCGGCGCCTTCAGACAAAGACTTGCGCAACTGGGTGCCAGAGACCTGCAGCCGGTCGGCGTCTCCGTGCGGACAGGTACGGCCCGAGGCCATGCCACCGCATTGGTAGCACCAGAAGGACAGATCGATCTTCATGGGCTGGGTCTGCAGAGCATCAGGGGGCAGTTGGTCGAAGATATGGTGCGCATCGAACGGCCCGTAGTAGCTACCCACACCGGCATGGTCGCGCCCGACGATCTGATGCGAGCAGCCGTAGTTCTGGCGAAACACCGCATGCAGCAGCGCCTCGCGCGGGCCAGCGTAGCGCATGTCCAGCGGGTAGCCCGCCTGAATCACAGTGTTCTTGACAAAATATTTGTCCACCAGGGTGCCGATGGCATTGGCTCGCACATCGGCCGGAATGTCGCCCGGCTTGAGGTTACCCAGCAGGGAGTGGATCAGCACGCCGTCGCAGGTTTCGATCGCCACTTTGGCCAGGTATTCATGCGAGCGGTGCATCGGGTTGCGGGTCTGAAACGCGGCGACTTTGGACCAACCCATCTGCTCAAACAGCGCGCGAGTTTGTTTGGGCGTCTTGAACAGGTCACCAAACTGCTCGGGAAAGCCGCCAGTGGACAGCACCTTGACCGGGCCAGCCAGATTGACTTCGCCCTGGCTCATCACCTGCTTGACACCGGGGTGTGCACTGTCGGTGGTCAGGAATACCGTGGCACATTCATGCGCCTTGTCGATCGTGTATTTTTCGGTCACCCGCAGGGTGGCCAGAATGCTGCCGTTGTCCGGATCGGTCAGGGCAATGTCGGCACCCACGGCAATGGCTGCAGCCTGCGTAGTGCTGGCCGACAGGGTGATCGGGATCGGCCAGAACAATCCGCTGGCCATGCGCATGCCGTCACACACGCCTTGCCAGTCTGCCTTGGTCATGAAACCGCTCAGGGGCGTGAAACCGCCAATGCCCAACATGATCAGGTCGCCTTTTTCCCGCGAGCTCACCTGGAGCTTGGGCAGGGTGGCGGCGCGCTGAAGTTCTGCGGCAAGTTCATCGCCCTCGAGCAACAAAGGGTGCAGTCCGCTACCGCCATGAGGTTCCACCAATGCCATGTTCAGGTCTCCTTGTAAGTTGGGTGATGCCGCTTTGGCACGAGAGCCAAGACAACTGTCAAATATTAAAAACGCAAAGGACTCATCTTAAACAATGATCGCTTCACTGAGGGCGATAAAAAGGCTTGATCCAGCAGAAATTCCATGGTCAGCTGTTTCAGTGGATCGCCTGGTAATACAGGTTTTGCGGATGATTGGCCTGGGCAAAAAAGAACCAGCGCTCGGCCAGCAGTCCCAGGTACTGCACCGCAAACGCCCATACCAGCCAGGCACTGGCGGATGCTTCCATGCCCAGTTGCAGCAGCAGCATGGGCAATGGAAAAGTGCAGGCGATAAAAAACCATTTGACCAGGCGCAGCACAGTCGGGGTCTGGCCATGGAAAAACTCACGGGTGTTGAAGGAGCCGCCCAGGAAGCCAGCAGACTTTTGTACGATGCGGGGGTGCTTGATGCCGATGGCTGTCTGCAAGGTGGTCTTGGGGCGCAGGCGGCGGTTGCGCCAGAGCGAGGCCGAACGACCCAGCCAGGCCAGCATGGTCAGGCCCAGCGCCCAGAGCACGTAAAACCGGGCCAGCGCAGGCGCAACCGTAGCGGCATAGGCCGCCA
>JAFMJA010000180.1 GCA_017853735.1 Burkholderiaceae bacterium
CCCAACCCCGATGTCTTGTGCAATGCGGAAATCAAATTCAAGGCTTTTCTAGACCATGCAATGCGCCTGGGCGCCGAGAAAATTGCAACCGGACACTACGCCAGAGTCCGGCTCAACCCGCAAACCGGCTTGCACGAGCTGCTCAAAGGCCTCGACCCTGCAAAAGACCAAAGCTACTTTCTGCATCGGCTCAGCCAGGCGCAACTGCGCCACACCCTGTTTCCAGTGGGCGAACTGCGTAAAACCGAGGTGCGCGCACTTGCCCGCTCAATTGGCCTACCCAACGCCGCCAAGAAAGACTCCACCGGGATCTGTTTTATTGGTGAGCGGCCATTTCGCGAATTTCTCAATCGCTACATCCAGAAAGAGCCCGGCCCGATCAGGGACGGCACGCCCCAGCCCGACAGCAAACACCATGGCCGAATCCTTGGTCAGCATCTTGGCCTGAGTTTCTATACCCTCGGTCAACGCCAGGGTCTCGGCATCGGAGGGGTCAAGCCCAAAGGGGCGACCAAAGGCGGGGGTGAACATTCGCCCTGGTTCGTTGCGCGCAAGGATATGGCGTCCAACACCTTGTGGGTGGTGCAGGGCCATGATCATCCACTTTTGCTGTCGCAGACGCTGCTGGCGCAGGACGCCAGCTGGGTGTCTGGTAATGCGCCTGAGCCGGGGCGCTACGCCGCCAAAACTCGCTACCGACAAACTGATGCAGTCTGCGATCTGTCCGAAATCAGCGCGCAGCAATTCGAATTGAGTTTTTCTCAACCGCAGTGGGCTGTGACGCCCGGACAAAGCGCCGTTCTGTATGCGGGTGAGATCTGCCTGGGCGGTGGCGTGATCGATGGTATGCCGTTGCCTTAGACAGGATCAGATCAACCCATGCGGGCGAGCAGGGTCTCCACGTCCTTCATCATGGTGTCCAGACCAGCGCGCTGCGCCGCGTCGGGTGAGAGATGTTGCTCCAACTCCTGGGTCATGAAACAGACGGTCATGCGCAGGTAGGTGCTGTCCAGGGCCTTGCGCACCGCGGAAAACTGTTGGCCGATCTTGAGGCAGCTCTCGCCATCCTCAATCATGCGTTGAATCCCACGCAGCTGGCCCTCGGCCCGCTTCAGGCGGTTGAGCACCTCGGTACGTGAATCGGCATCGTTGAGCACACTGGCCTCAGCCGGTGCTGCGGCAGGGTCTTGCGAGACTGGCTGGGCGATCGGCACTTGATTTCCTTTGGGTGGGCTGGGCTGAGAGGGCTTTCCAGCGTCCCAGCAGATCTTTCTCAGCGGCTGCAGGAAGCGCCGTCTTCCGGCACCCCAAGCTTCCTCAACAGAATGGCAGGTGGGCAGAAATTGGTGAAACCAGACTGCAACAGATTCAAGCCAACGAAAGCGGTGAAGGCCAGGAACCAGGCGCTGACAAAGATAGGGCTGGACTCCAGTCCCAATGCCAGGGACAAGAGGACAAAAAAGCCCGCCATGATCCGAATAATGCGCTCAATCGTCATAGAAATCTCCTCAAAAAATGGGTCAGCTCGTCTTGGAAGCAGTCACTCAAGGGGCCTCATCCATATACCCCTTACAGTATAGCGAATAATACAAAACCGGGATCACCACCAGGGTCAGCAGGGTAGACACCAGAATGCCAAAAATCAGGGAAATTGCCAGGCCGTTGAAGATCGGGTCGTCCAGAATGAAGAAGGCCCCAATCATGGCGGCCAGGCCGGTCAGTGCGATCGGCTGGGCGCGTACCGCAGCAGACTGCACCACGGCGTCCTTGAACTTCATGCCCTGACTCACCTGCAGTTCAATAAAGTCCACCAGCAGGATGGAGTTGCGCACGATGATGCCGGCCAGCGCGATCATGCCAATCATGGAGGTGGCGGTGAACTGCGAACCCAGCAGCGCATGGCCAGGCATCACGCCAATGATGGTGAGCGGAATCGGCGCCATGATGACCAGCGGCGTCTTGTAGGAGCGAAATTGCCCCACCACCAGCAAGTAGATCAGCACCAGGCCCACCCCATAGGCTGCGCCCATGTCGCGAAAAGTCTCATAGGTGATTTGCCACTCGCCATCCCATTTGATCGCGTACTGCCGCCAAGTGTCTGCGGGCTGCCTGATCCAGTATTCGCCTAGTTCACCACTGCCGGCGTGGCCGATCTCCTGCAACTGTGGACGAATGGCGAACAAGCCATACAGGGGCGAGTCGAGCTGACCGGCCATGTCGCCAAACACATAACTGACATTGGCCAGGTCCTTGGTGAACAAGGGCTTGTCGATCACGCCGCGCTCCAGCCGCACCAGCTCCGACAGTGGCACCAGTCTGCCGTTGGCTGCGCGCATGGGTAGTGCCAGCACCTTGTCCAAGCCCACCTGGGATTCACGCGGAAGCTGAAGGCGCACCGGCACCGGGTACTTGGACTGGCCATCGTGCAGGTAAGCTGCGTCTGCGCCGGACAGGGCGGCCGCCACCGTCTGGGCCACCGCACTCACCGGAATGCCCAGCGATTCGGCCTGCTGACGGCGCACCCGAAGGAACACCCGCGGCGCATTTTCCTTGAGCGAGGTATCGATGCCCACAATGTCCTCGGTCTGGTCAAAGGCCTTGGCAATGCGGGCCGCCAGTTGCTGGCGCCCGGCCTCATCGGGCCCATACACCTCGGCCACCAGCGGGCTCATCACCGGCGGCCCGGGCGGGACTTCCACCACCTTGATACGCCCGCCGTGCTTTTCACCGATCTTTTCCAGCTCGGGGCGCAAACGCTGGGCAATGGCATGGCTCTTGTCGCTGCGGTGCTGTTTGTCCACCAGGTTCACCTGCAGATCACCTTGCTCCTCCAGTGCCCGCAAGTAATACTGGCGCACCAGGCCGTTGAAAGTGATCGGGGACGCGGTGCCTGCATAGCCTTGCAGGTCCTGCACTTCGGGCTGCTGCGCCAGAAAAGCGCCCAGCTCGTGCAAGGTGGCGGCGGTTTCTTCCAAAGGTGTGCCCGCCGGCATTTCCACCAGCACCTGGAATTCGCTTTTATTGTCGAACGGCAGCATTTTCAGGACCACACCGACCATGGACGAGGGCACCAGGGTCAGGGCCACTGACACCAGCAAGGCGCCCAGAATGCTCATCAGCAGCAACCAGCGCCGGCGCACGCTGTCCAGCAAGGGGGTCAGAATGCGCGCAAATAAAGTCTGCAGCTTGCTGCCAATGCCGTCGGCCTGGACGCTGTGTTCCCCACGGCTTGGCCCATGCGACTTCATCAGCTTGAGCGCCAGCCAGGGCGTCACGGTAAAGGCAATCGCCAGGGAGATCGCCATGCCCAGGCTGGAATTGATCGGGATCGGGCTCATGTACGGGCCCATCAGGCCGCTCACAAAGGCCATGGGCAATAAGGCCGCAATCACGGTCAGGGTGGCCAGAATAGTCGGCCCGCCCACTTCATCGACCGCCAGCGGAATGATTTCGCGCAAGCTGGCCTGGGGGCTGAGTTGCTGGTGCCGGTGAATGTTTTCCACCACCACGATGGCGTCATCGACCAGGATACCGATCGAAAAAATCAGCGCAAACAGGGAAACCCGGTTGAGGGTAAAGCCCCAGGCCCAGGAGGCAAACAGGGTGGCCATCAAGGTCAGCACCACCGCCGCACCAACAATGACGGCCTCACGCCGCCCCAGAGCCAAGCCCACCAGCAAAATCACCGAGCCGGTAGCAAATGCGAGCTTCTGGATCAGCTTGTTGGCTTTTTCAGCAGCGGTCTGTCCATAGTTGCGGGTCACACTGGCCTCGATATTGGCCGGAATGATCGTGTTGCGCAAAGACTCCACCCGCTCGAAAGCCGCACGGGCCACATCCACCGCGTTCTCTCCTGGTTTTTTGGTGACGGTCAGGGTCACAGCCGGATAGACCTGACCCGGCGCCATATTTTTTTCGCCATCGCCCTGGGATTTGGCCTGAGCCGCGCCTGGGGTAAACCAGACATAGCGCTGTGCCTGCTGGGCTCCCGCCTCGATACGCGCCACTTCACGCAGATAGACCGGCGCACCGTTGTGCACACCCACGACGATCTCGCCCACATCCTGAGCGCTGCGCAGGAACTCGCCCGACTCTACCGTCAGGGTCTGGGTTGATTTCTCACCGGGCTCGAGCACCGTGCCGCCAGGCATGCCGAAATTGGCAGCCCCCAGGGTACGCTTGAGGCTGAGCACATCGATGCCGCGCTCGCGCAGACGGGTCGGCTCAAGCCACACATGCACCGCTTGCCCTGGCCCGCCAATGGACTGAATTTCCCGGCTGCCTGGCACGCGCTTGAGTTCGGTTTCCACCGCGTGGGCCACGCGCTCGAGTTCGTGCGCAGGGGTCGCGTCCTTGCTCCACAGGGTGACGGCCAGCACCGGCACATCATCAATGCCCTTGGGCCGCACGATCGGGGTCAAGGTGCCCAAATCCCGCGGGAGCCAGTCCTGGTTGGCATTGAGCACATCGTAGACCCGTACCAGCGCTTCAGTTCGGGGCACGCCCACTTTGAACTGAACCGTCAAAATGGCCAGGCCCGGACGCGCCACCGAATAGGTGTGCTCGATACCGGCAATCTGGCTGAGTGCGCCTTCTGCGGGCCGTGCCACCATGTTTTGCACATCCGCGCTGCTGGCCCCGGGAAAGGGGATCAGCACATTGGCCATGGTGACGTTGATCTGCGGCTCTTCCTCACGCGGGGTCACCAACACCGCAAACAGACCCAGCAGCAAGGCTACCAATGCCAGCAGGGGTGTGATTGCGTTGGCTTGGAAAGCCGCAGCAATCCGTCCGGATATGCCGAGCTTTTTTGCGCTGTCTTGATTCAAATTCATCGCCGCCTCACTTGACACCGGTCACTGCCTGCGCCCCGCTCAGGCCCGCCTTCACTGGATCGAGCGCCACCCGTTCACCCGCACTCAGCCCAGCCAGTACCTCAACGCCCTGCACACCGTGGTCGGCCCCCAGACGCACTGCGCGCAGGACAAAGCCTTTGGCGGTGGCCACATAGACCGCGGTCAGCTCGCCGCGGCGCAACACAGCCGAGGCTGGCAATACCATTCGCTGGGATTGGCCCGCCGCGAATCGCACTCGCACCTGGGCTCCTGGCAGCAAGGTTTGGCTGACTTTGGGCCCCAGGTCCAGCCGCCATTCCACCGTTTGTGCCACCGGATCTGCCGAGGGCATGCTGCTGCGGCTGCTGGGCGCCACCCATTCGCCACCCACCATCACCTCCACCTGGGCCGCCGGGGTGATGGCCTGTGCCCGCGATGCCGGCAGCTGAACTACCGCACGCAAGGGCTGAGGTGCATAGACCGTCACCAGCGGTGTGCCTGGCATGGCCAGATCCCCCAGGTTCACATGGGTTTGAAGAACCCAGCCGTCGTAGGGCGCAACAACACGGGTGTGGCCCTGTGCCAGAGCGGCTTGCCGCGCACCTGCACTGGCTTGCTCTTTGCCTGCTTGTGCACCATTGAACTGGTTTTGGGCTGTATCCAATGCGGCCTTGCTGACAAATCCCTGAGCTTGCAGCTCGCGTGTGCGCTCCAGATGTTGCTGCGCATTGCGCAATTCGGCCTCGCTTTGGCTGACCTGAGCACGGCTGCGCTGGACACTCGCCACCAGCTCTCTATCATCAATCGTCAGCAGCAACTGCCCCGATCGCACCCGGTCACCGACCTTGACGGC
>JAFMJA010000181.1 GCA_017853735.1 Burkholderiaceae bacterium
GATCTATTTCGGCGTTTGCCAGTGCGTTGGCCAGGCTGTTTACATCCACCCCGGAACCCGAGCCGAGTGAAGTTATTAGAGATTGCGCTGAAGCCTTGGCCGAGGAGGCCGTGGTCGCCGTGCTGGTTGTGGAGGAGGTAACACTGGTGACCATGATGGGCTACGTACTAAAAATTAGGCAGATTCGGTATTAGGTCGGTTCAAAAAGCAAAAACTTGAGCACCATGCCTTATTTCAGGAAATTGAACAGGTTGAGCTGGGAGATCTTGGCAAAGCTGCTTTGCGCGGCCTCCAGGCTGAGCATCTGCTGGTTCATGGTGGTGATGGCGCTGGCGTAGTCCAGGTCCTGCACACCTGAAAGGGTGGTTTTCAGGTTGAGCACGGTGGCGTCAATCACCCCGGTCTGGTGCTCCAGGGCGGCCTGGTCGCTGCCCACCAGGGCCTGCGCCTGGGTGACGCCCTGCAGCAAGCTGTCGAGCTCGCCCAGGCCGCGTTGCATGACTTGCTGGTTAGAGCTTCTGACCCCGGCAATCAGCTCGTCAACCGACTGGAAAAAGCCAATGCCGGTGGTCTCGCCGTCGATGGTGCGGGGCACGCTGACAAAGGCATCGGTGCCGGTGCGGTTGATGGCCAGCGAGCGCTGGTCGCCAATGCTCACCTGCATGCGGGTCTGGTCGCCCTGGTAGGCGGGGTAGCCACTGGCATCGCGGGCAAAGGCGGGCTCGCGCACCCGGCTGCCGGCAAAGAGGTAGTTGCCACCGCTGTCCTGGCTGTTGGCCAGGCTGAGCAACTGCTCGCGCAGGGCCTGCATTTCGGTGGCCAGGGCCTGGCGGCCGTCCGGCCCGAGGGTATCGTTGGCGGCCTGCACGGTGACCTCCTTCAGCCGGATCAGCAGGTCGGTGGCGCTGGTGAGAGCGGTTTCCTCGGCATCAAGCCGGGTTTTCACATTGTTTAGCGAGGCCTGGTAGCTGGCTTGGCGGGCCATCACGCTATTGAGGCGCAAGATGGAGGCGGCCTTGTCGGGCGCATCGCTGGGGTTGACCACCTGCTTGCCCAGCGAGAGCTGGGCCTGCAGCTGGGCCAGCTTGTTCTGCGCATTGCTCATCTGCTGGGCGCCGCGCTCAAACATGAGTTGGTTGGATATTTTCATGGCTTGCTACTTTCAGCGCACTTGCAGAATGGAGTCAAACAGCTCGCTGGCCACCTGCAGCACCTTGGCCGAGGCCTGGTAGGCCTGCTGGAAGCGGATAAGGTCAGCGGCCTCCTGGTCCATGCTGACGCCGGCCACCTGGTCGCGCGCGCTGACGGCCTGGTCGTTCACCACCTTGAGCGCCGACTGGGCGATGGTGGCCTGGCGCGCCACATTGCCCATCTCGTTGACCTGGTCGATATAGGCCTCGCCCAGGGTTTTGCCGCCACCCATCACCCGGGCTTTTTGCAGGTCGGCCATGTCCAGCATGTTCTGGTTGTTGCCGGCGCCATCGCGGTTGCCGTCGATGGTGTAGATATCGCCCGCTGCCGGCGGGGCGTTGAACGAGATATGCAGGCCCTGGTAGTGGATGCCCTCGCTCAGCTGGCCGGGGTCGAAAGACTGTGAGGCCAGCTCGGTGTTGGTATCGACATCGATGATGCTGTAGTGGTCGGGGCTATCAAACACGATCTGCAGCTGCTGCTGGCGCAGCGCATTTTTTTGCGCCTGCGGGTTGCCGCTGTAGGTGGCACTCAGCTGGGCCTGGCCAGCGCCAGTGACAAAGACCAGCAGGTCCTCATTGGGTTGGCCCACGATATGGGCACCTGCCAGCATGCCGATCTTGCGCAGGTCGTCAGGCGAGCCATCGGCACCAAAGCCCAGCTCGATCGGGGTGTCCTGGCCAGCTACCAGCGCGCGGGTGATTGAAACGCGCCCAGTGTAGGTGCCGTTGTCCAGGCCCAGGGCGTTGGGGATGGTACCTGTGACCTCGATGTCATCCCCCTCATAACCTACGGCATTGGTGATGAGCAGCTTGCCCTCGGCATCCACCGTGGCAATCAGATGGGAGCTGGCAGTGGAGCTGTTGATGGCATCGACCAGGCCAGCCAAGGTGCTCACCCCGGTCATGGTGACAGTCTCACCGTTAAGGGTGAGGGGATTGTCGTAGCTGACCTGAGAGGCAGTGAATCTCAGCACATTGCTGGCGCTGGCGGTAATGCCACTGATATTTGCGTCATTAATCCAGTCGCGGATGTCAGAAGCCTGCAAGCTGGAGCCAGCGGCTACGCTCAGGGCGCCCAGGGAGGTGCCATTGAGCACCAGGGCGCCTGCGGCTACCACGGTGCCAGTTTGATCAGTAGGAATGCCCCGTCCTTCCAGCAGCGCGGGCAGCGGCGTGGCGGGAAGTAGGGTGTGCAGGGTGGGATCGGGCTGATTGGTGTCCCACTGGGCTTGCGAGCGCACTGCGGCACGCGCGCCGTAGAAGACGGTGAGGTCTTTGTAGCCATCACTGCCCGATTGGTTGAGGTAGTCGGTGCTGTAGCTGGCGCCAGCGGAAAAGCCGTTCTCGCTGGTGAGCACCTGCCCCAGCAAGCTGCTGTCGATCGGGCTGCCCAGAATCTGGCGGCCATCTCGGGTGAATACCTAGATATTCTGACCCTCATCGAGCTTGCCAAAGAGCGAGATGTCCTGCAGTCCCGAGGGTATGGTGGCAATTGCGGCAAACGGCCTGCTCTCGGTGACAGTGACCACCCGCGACAGATCCGGGTTGACATTGAAAGGCAAGACCGAGATATCGTCGAGCATGGCATAACCCTGGCCCGTCAGGCTGAGCAAGGTGCTGGGCGAGCCAACGGTCGAAATTTGTGTGTTGACCAAACCTTTGGTGGCCAATTCCTGGGTAAGCGTCTTGGCGCTGGCATCGCTGATCTGCAGCGCGCTGGCCAGGCTTCTCTGGTCCAGCAGGTTGTTCGCCCCGATCGTGACCAGGGCCTGATAATGCAGGTTGGACAGCCCATAACCCGACAGCGGCTTGAGCAGGGCAGGGCCGCCGAAATCTTCCACCGAATAACCCACCTTGGGTTGGGCGCCACTGGTGTTGTTGGCCGCTTCGGCCACCCTGAACTGGGCGGCAGCGGCAATCAGGAGGGGATCGTCAAAAGCTACCTGCAGGCCGCCAGCGGCGCTGCTGACGGTGGGGTCTAACCTGAACAGATTGGCACCCAAATTGCCGTAGGCATCGATACCGGCGTTCTGGATCTGGTTGACCTCATTGGCAAATACATTGGCCAGGTTGTCCAGGGCCGCACGGCTGCTGCCCAGCACCTGCTCGCGAAAAGAGAGAAGTCCGGCGAGCTTGCCACTGGAAATGGAGACCAGTGGCTCGGATTTGCCGTAGGGGTCGAGTACCAGACTGATCTTTTCTGGCGTCACCGGGTTGGTCTCGGTGCCAATAAGGAAAGACTTGCCGCTCTCGACCACCACATCGCGTACGAATGAGGGGCCCAGGCTCACGGTGACCGCGCCGTTTTCGGTGAATCTGGCGTTCACATGGACAAAGTCCGAGAGGTTTTTGAGCAGCAGGTCGCGCTGATCCAGCAGGTCGGCAGGCTGTGCGGCCAGGCTTCTTTGCTTGGTGAGCTGCAGGTTGACCTGGGCCAGCGCCGAGGTGATGGTGTTGATCTGGCTGACATGGCTGCTGATCGCCTGCGCGGTTTCTTCCTGCACCAGGTCCAACTGGCTGGAGAGTTCGGCAAAGCGCGAGGCCACGCTGCCGGCATCAGCCATGAAGCTGCCGCGCAGGGCGGTGGAGGCCGGGTCGGTGGAGAGTAGGCGAGCGGTGTTGAAGAACTGGTCCAGCGCGCCGCTCAGGCCCATGGAGTCGCTGCCCATCACATCCACGATGCGATTGGTGTAGTTGACCATCGGCTCCTGACTCAGCAGGTCGCTGTTGCTGTTGCGGTAGTTGGCCTCGATGAAGCTGTCATAGGCCCGGCTGACGCCGGTGGCGGCCACCCCATTGCCAAAATAGATCTGGCCCACCCGGCTCACCGGGTTGGACTCCAGGGTGGTGACCTGACGCGAGTAGCCCTCGGTGGCGGCGTTGGCAATGTTGTTGCTGACCGTGCCCAGTGCGCGCTGGTAGGCCACCACCGCGCCACTGGCTATGCTGGAGATATCAGGCATCAGTCATTCCCCAGTGGCTTGGGTGGCAGGTTCAGCGGCAGCAGGCCGGGCCCACGCAGGGCAATGCCCTTGGCGGGGGCCTGCTCCTTGAGCGGCAGGCCGGCTTGCGGCGGGTTGAGCGCAAAGGCCTTGGCTTTCTGCTCAGTGCCCAGGCTCTGCATGATCTGGGCGGTATCGGCTTTCTGGGCTTCCTGCTTGCTCATGCTGGCTACCAGCATGTCAGCCAGGCCGATGCCGCCGCGCTTGGCGATCTTGAGCGCCACTTCCTTGTCGAACATGTTCTCAAAGGTGTCTGCGTGGGTGGTGTCGGTGAGCTCGCTTTTTTCCACCGTCTGGCGCATGGTCTTGAGCATCTGCTGCAGCAACATGGCCTCAAACTGCTGCGCGGTCTCGCGCATGGCGGCGCTGGAGTTCTGGCGCGCCTGCCCCTTGAGCTGGCCCAGCCCTTCGAAGTCCAGGTAGGACCTGGCGTTTTGGATGGAAGGGGTGTCCATGGCCGTACTCAGATGACCACTAGCTCCGCACGCAGGCTGCCCGAGCTCTTGAGCGCTTCCAGGATGGCGATCAGCGCCGAGGGGGTGGCACCCACCTGGTTGACCGCATCCACAATCTGGCGCAAATCGATGCCGGGCTGGAACAGGAACATCGGCTTGTTGGGCTCCTTGACCTCGATAGCGGCGTTCTGCACCGCGGCGGTCTGGCCTTGCTGGGCCAGTGGCCCGGGCTGCGAGACCTCATTGGTGCTGGAGATCGACACGGTGATGGTGCCGTGGGTGACCGCCGCAGCCGAAACCCGCACATTGCGGCTGATCACCACCGTGCCGGTCTTGGCGTTGACCACCACCCTGGCTGGCGGCTCGCCGGGCTTGACATCCATGTTTTCGATCATCGACATGAAGGCCACCCGCTGGGTCTGGTCTTGCGGCGCCTGGATGCTGATGGACACCCCATCAAGAGCGCGTGCCACATCGTTGCCAAACTGGGTGTTGATCGCGTTGACAATCGCGTTGGTGGTGGTGAAGTCGGCGTCGCGCACATTGAGCATCAGCCGCTCGGCCTTGTCAAAGGGGTTGTTGACCATGCGCTCCACCGTGGCACCCCCGGGGATGCGCGAGGAGGTCGGCACGCCAATGGCCACCTTGGAGCCGGCCGCGCTGCTGTCAATGCCGGTGGCATTGAGCGAGCCCTGGGCCAGGGCGTAGATTTCGCCGTCCACGCCGCGCAGATTGCTCAGCAGCAGCTGGCCGCCGCGCAGGCTGGAGGCCTTGCCGATGGCCGCCACATTGATATCAATTTTCTGGCCGGGCTTGGCAAAGCCGGGCAGCTCGGCGGTCACCATCACCGCAGCGACGTTTTTCACATCGATCTTGCCGGTGCTGGCAGCGGTCTCAAAGTCGGAGAGCTGGCCTTCCACCATCACCCCCAGGCGGTAGAGCAGGGTCTTCATGCTCTGGGCGGTGAAGTTCACATCCACCCCGTCGCCGGTGCCTTGCAGGCCCACCACCAGGCCGTAGCCAATCAGCTGGTTGC
>JAFMJA010000182.1 GCA_017853735.1 Burkholderiaceae bacterium
ATGGCGCACCTCCGCCACGGTACGAACCCGGTTGTCGGTCATGGTGTCCACAAGGATGGCCGCACCACCAATGCCATAACCCTCGTAGCGGATTTCCTCATAGTTCACACCCTCGAGGTTGCCAGCGGCCTTATCGATGTTGTATTTGACCCTGTCAGCCGGCATATTGGCTGCCTTGGCCTTGTCAATGGCCAGGCGCAAACGTGGATTGGTCCCTGGATCCGATCCACCACTGCGGGCCGCCACAGTGATTTCTCGAATGATCCGGGTCCAGATCTTGCCGCGCTTCTCGTCCTGACGACCCTTGCGGTGCTGGATATTGGCCCATTTACTGTGTCCGGCCATGCAAAATTCCTCTTATTCTGGTAAACAATAGAACTTGGATTGTACTTTTTGATATTTTCATGGCTTCCCAAATTCTGGTCGCTCAGCACGGCACCACCCAGTGCCACCTTCTGACAAACAAGGCCAACCGTCATGGCCTGATCACAGGTGCAACAGGAACCGGCAAGACCATCAGCCTGCAAACCCTGGCTGAGGGTTTTTCGCGCAATGGGGTTCCGGTATTCATGGCCGATATCAAGGGTGACCTGACTGGCATCTCCCAGGCTGGCAAAGTGGGCGAAAAACTTGCAGCGGTGATTGCCGAGCGTGGCCTGCCCACACCTGAATCATTGGCCTGCCCGACCACTTTGTGGGATGTTTTTGGCGAACAAGGTCATCCGGTCCGAGCCACCATCAGTGATCTAGGCCCATTGCTGCTCGGACGCATGCTCAACCTGAACGAGATCCAGGAGGGCGTCTTGCAACTGGTCTTCAAGATTGCTGATGACCAGGGGCTTTTGTTGCTTGACCTGAAGGATTTGCGCGCCATGTGCCAGCATGTCGGTGACAACGCCTCGCAGTTCACCACCCAGTACGGCAATATCAGCGCTGCCAGCATTGGCGCGATCCAGCGCGGACTGATGCAAATTGAATCGCAGGGGGCTGACAAATTTTTTGGCGAGCCGATGCTCAATATTGCCGATTTCATGCAGGTCGACGCGCGTGGCATGGGGGTGGTCAATGTGCTGGCGGCAGAGAAGTTGATGAACTCCCCTCGCCTGTACGCAACTTTTCTGCTTTGGCTGTTGTCCGAACTGTTTGAACACCTGCCTGAGGTGGGTGATCTGGACAAACCCAAGCTGGTCTTCTTTTTTGACGAGGCCCATCTTCTGTTCAACGATGCGCCCAAGGCCTTGCTGGAGCGGATTGAACTGGTCGTGCGCTTGGTGCGCAGCAAAGGGGTTGGGGTGTATTTCGTCACCCAAAATCCCCTGGATATCCCCGATACGGTGCTGGGTCAACTGGGTAATCGGGTTCAGCATGCCTTGCGAGCATTCACGCCGCGCGATCAGAAGGCCGTCAAATCGGCTGCCACCACCATGCGGCCCAACCCCAAGCTCGACATTGAGTCGGCCATCACCGAACTGGGGGTGGGCGAAGCCCTGCTCAGTTTCCTGGATGAAAAAGGGCGTCCCTGTGTCACCGAGCGAGCCTTTGTCCTGCCACCGGGCGGTCAGATTGGCCCGATCACGCCTGCACAGAGACAGGCCTTGTTGTCGGGCTCCCTGGTGGCTGGCGCCTACGATCAGACCATAGATCGCGAGTCTGCATTTGAACGCCTCTCTGGCCGTACCCAGGCACGCCTCGATAGCCATCCTGCTGCCGAGAAGAATGAATCCGGCGGATTGCTGGGCAGCCTGGGGGATTTGCTGGGCGGCGGCCCCAAACGCAGCCGCGCCAGTGTGGGTGAGCAGTTCATCAAGAGCGCTGCCAGCACCATCGGGCGCGAGGTGGGCAAACAAATCATCCGTGGCGTGCTGGGCAGCATCCTGGGTGGTAAAAAGCGCTGATTGAAAAAGCGCTGATTGACCGCCTAGGTCAAGTCCTGCCCGCGTAGCGAACGTCGCAAAGCCTGTCCCAGTTCTGGTTTATGGGCAAACGGATCACTGGGATTTCGGGCCTGCACAATGTCTTCCATCCGGTTTTGCACGGGACGCAGGGCCTGCGGATGACTGAAGATATAGAACTGCCTGCCCTGTACTGCATCGAATACGCGCTGCGCCACATCGGCGGCGGAAACCTTGCCTGAACTGACTGCTTTTTCGCTCATGGCCTGGCCAATCATCTGACTGCGGGTTGGCGCCTCAGCAGCCAGGCCGGGCGGCCGATTGCGTTCGCTCTGGCTGATGCCTGTGGGCACAAAGTAAGGGCACAGCACCGATGCGCCCACCTGATCGCTCACCAGGGCCAGATCCTGATACAAAGTTTCGCTCAGAGCCACCACAGCATGCTTGCTCACGTTGTAGACACCCATATTGGGAGGGCTCAGCAATCCGGCCATGCTGGCGGTATTGACGATATGGCCTCGGTAGAGGGGATCTCTGTCGGCTGCTTCCAGCATCATTGGCGTGAACAGGCGCACCCCATGAATCACCCCCCACAGGTTGACGCCCAGAATCCATCGCCAGTCCTGCACCGAGTTTTCCCACACCAGGCCGCCTCCAGCAACGCCTGCATTGTTGAACACAAAGTGCGGAGCGCCAAAGCGTTCTTGCACCTGGTGCGCCAGATGTTCCATCTGCACGGCATCTGACACATCCACCTGCAAGGCCAGTACGTCTGCCCCGGCTGCCTTGGTCGCCCGCTCCACTGCTGCCAAGGCATCGGGCTGAACATCCACCAGCACCAGTTTCATGCCTTTTTGAGCGCCCAAATGGGCGCAGGCCAGTCCGAATCCGGAAGCCGCACCGGTGAGCACTGCCACCTTGCCCGAAAAATCATCCATCATGTGGCTGCCTGTCAGACCAGCTTGACCAGTTGCTTGCCAAAATTCTGCCCCTTGAGCAGCCCGAGAAAGGCCTCGGGTGCAGACTCGATGCCATGCGCCACACTTTCACGGGGGCTGAGTTTTCCTGCGATCACCAGGGCAGACAAGTCCTTGAGCGCCTGTGGCCACAGCGCCATGTGCTCACTGACGATAAAGCCTTGCACCAACAAACGCTCACGCAGTATCAGCTGAGGAAAGCTCATCGGAACAGGCTGTCCATCGTAGCCGGCAATCATGCCGCATATCGCAATCCGGCCAAAGGGATTCATGCGCAGCATCACTGCATCCAGAGCCATCCCGCCGACATTCTCAAAATGACCTTGAATACCATCCGGGCAAGCCGCTTTCAGGGCCTGGGACAAGGCCGCCGGATTGTCAAATTGCTTGTAATCGACGCAGGCATCAAAGCCGAGCTGCTGGACTACATAGTCACACTTTTTTTGCCCTCCCGCAATGCCAACCACCCGGCATCCGCGCGACTTGGCAAGCGCGCCAAAGGCGCTGCCGACTGCTCCGGCAGCGGCACTGACCGTGACTGTTGCACCGGCTTGCGGCTCAATGATCCTGCTCAGTCCGTACCAGGCGGTGACACCGGGCATGCCCACCGCACCCAAAAAATAGCTCAAGGGAATTTGGCTGGCATCCACCTTGCGTAAAGCGCCCGCCATGCTGGCGTCTACCACGCTGTACTCCTGCCACCCCCCCATCCCGACGACCTGGTCACCCTCGGTAAATTGCGGATGGCGGCTTTGGACAACCTCGCCCACCGTTCCTCCAATCATCACTTCGCCCAGCGCCTGTGGCTTGGCATAGCTTCTGGCATCGTTCATGCGCCCACGCATATAGGGATCCAGGCTGAGATAGTGGTGCCGCACCAGGACCTGAGCATCCTGCAAGGCAGGGGCTTCGGTGGTGATCAATCTGAAATTGCTGGCCTCTGCCGGGCCCAGCGGACGATGATCAAGTAGCCATTGTCGATTTAGAGGCATGATGGATAAATCAGTCAGTGGAAATCACATTCAGTGGGTTGGTGCTTTTTACGCCCACTGGCAAACGTTTGACGTACTTGAAGGTTCCAGTGGCATGCGCGCAGGCACGGCCCTGCTCATCGAACAAGGTGGCCTCGGTAAAGGCCATGGTCTTGGTACGGTGGATCAGACGACCTTGCCCGCTGAGTGCGCCTCGCGCGGGTTGCATGAAACTGGTTTTCATTTCAATGGTTACCACGCCCATGTCGGTTTCCACGCTTCGTGCAGCGGTGGCCATGGTCACATCCAGCAGGGTCATCACTGCCCCGCCATGGGTGACATCGAAGGAGTTCAGATGTTCGGGCCGAGGTGTGTAGAGGATGGTGGAAAAGCCGCCCTCAAAGCGGGTCAGCTCAAAGCCCAAATGCCGGACAAATGGAATATCAACGCCGAAAGGAATACTCATCTAACCCCCGATCACACAGCTGACACCACCATCCACCGCCAGCCATTGACCGGTCATGTGCTTACCCGCATCCGACGCAAACAGCAGACAGACCCCCTTCAAGTCTTCCTCGTCGCCCAGCCTCCCCAGAGGTGCATGCGCCGCCAGGGTCTGCTCACCCATGGCCTGCAAGGTCGCCTCTGTCATTTTGCTGGGGAAAAAACCGGGACAGATCGCATTCACATTGATGCCGTACTTGCCCCATTCTGCAGCCAGTGCACGGGTGAAATCGATCACCGCGCCCTTGGAAGTGTTGTAGGCAATCGTGTTCAAGCCTGCTGGATTTCCGCCTAAACCGGCGATGGAAGCCAAGTTGATGATGCGGCCTTGGCGTCGCGGAATCATGCTCATCTTGCCAATCATCTGGCTCAGAATGAAGTAGCCACGAATATTCAGGTTCATGACCTTGTCCCAGGCCGGCAGGGGGTGATCTTCGGCTGGAGCACCCCAGGCGGCACCCGCATTGTTGACCAGAATATCGATGTCGCCCATGCGCTGCATCGTCTCTTGGGCCAACCGTTTCAAGTCCTCTTCCTTGGAGCAGTCGGCCGCACACCAGCGCGTGTCAATGCCGGCAGCCTGCAGTTCAGCCATCGCCAGCTCGAGTTCATCAGACTTGCGCGCGCTGATCATGATGCGCGCGCCGGCCTCACCCAGGGCGTGTGCCAGTTGAAGGCCGAGTCCGCGCGACCCACCAGTCACCAGAGCGGTTCTGCCTTTCAAATTGAATAATTGGTCAACGGTTCTTGCCATGAAGATCACCTAGTGCATGCGTGCGCGAAGCCAGATCAGTCCTACCCCACACGCAGCCGCCAACACCCCACTCACCTGCAGCCCTCGGGCAATACCCGGCTCGTAACGCGCCAGAAATAGGCTCAGCACCACAGACAGCAGGCCGCCATAGATCAGGATCCAAGCCCACTTTTCAGCACGTCTTTTTTTTAACTCGTCGTTCATCACACAGATGCTTAGGGTCTGTCGCAGAATTAAAGTGAAAGCCCTGGGTTACAAAACCTCAAAAACACCCGCTGCCCCCATGCCACCACCGATGCACATGGTGACCACCACCCGCTTGGCTCCACGCCTGCGGCCCTCGATCAATGCGTGACCGGTGAGTCGCTGTCCGCTGACACCATAGGGATGACCCAGCGCAATGGCGCCTCCGTTGACATTCAATCGCTCCGGGGGGATGCCGAGTTTGTCACGACAGTAAATCACCTGCACAGCAAAGGCCTCATTCAGCTCCCACAGGTCGATATCCACCACCTTGAGGCCAAGCCGTTTGAGCACCTTGGGTACCGCAAACACTGGACCAATTCCCATTTCGTCGGGCTCGCA
>JAFMJA010000183.1 GCA_017853735.1 Burkholderiaceae bacterium
CGCGATTTCGCACCCGTAGCCCTGCTTGTTACCAATCCCTTGGTTGTAGTCACCAACCCTGCCAAGGTACCGGGCCTGACGCTGACCGAGTTTATAGATTACGCAAAAAAACACCCGGGGGCGATGCCGTACGGCACGCCAGGGAATGGGAGCCTGCCACATTTGGCGGTTGAGTTGTTTCAACTCCAGTCGAACATTCGCGCTTTGCATGTGCCTTATAAGGGCGGAGGGCCAGCGGTAATCGATCTGGTTGCCGGGCAAGTTTCTTTCATGTTTGCAAGTCCGCTTGAGGTAATGCAGCATGTCACTGCAGGCAAGCTTAAGGCCTTGGCTGTCACATCAAATCGGCGTGTTTCCTACTGGCCTGATGTGCCTACCGCCAAGGAGTCTGGCTATCCCGAATACGAAGCATATGCCTGGTTTGGTGTAGTCGTAGCTGCTGCCACGCCGAAAGAGATCGTGTCAAAAATCAACTCTGATATCGTTGCCGTACTGCGCGCACCCGAAATGGTCGAACGCCTGAAAAACTTGGGCACAGATGTTGCCGCGACCAGCCCGGAAGAGTTTGGTCGTTTTTTACAAGCTGAGCATCAACGTTGGTCCGCTGCCGTAAAGGCTGCCAATGTGACCGTCCAATGAAGACATACCCTGCTGGCGGACAATTTAACGGCCGCATCGAGAGAACTGCCGGGCAGTCCGAACCGTCTTGGCCACAGCCACCAAAAGCGCGCCCGGGCGCGCCAAACGTTTTGATTTTTCTTCTGGATGATGTTGGATTTGCCCAGCTTGGATGCTATGGGTCTGACATACGCACACCAAATATAGACCGCTTGGCAGCTGGCGGCTTGCGCTATCGCGATTTTCACACTACCGCCATCTGCTCACCCACCCGTGCTTGTCTTCTTACAGGGCGCAACCACCACTCAAATGGTGTTGGAATCATCCAGGAAATGGCTACTGGTTACCCTGGTTATAACGGCATGATTCCAAAGGAAAACGGATTTCTTTCAGAAATGTTGCTGGCCCAAGGATATGCAACCTTTGCAATTGGAAAATGGCACCTCACGTTGGCAGCTGAGTACGCCTCTGGTGCCTCCAAGGAGCGCTGGCCCCTATCACGCGGATTCGAACGCTTTTACGGATTTCTCGGCGGAAAGACTAACCAATGGGCCCCGACCTTGGTCCATGATAGTCATTACATAGATCAGCCGTACAGCTGGAAGGATGGGTATCACCTAAATATTGACCTGGCAGATCAGGCGATGCGATACATCACCGATCTACGCACAGTCGCTCCTGAGAAACCGTTTTTCATGTATTACTGTCTTGGTGCCGGACATGCTCCGCATCAAGCCGAGCCCGAGTGGATTGAGCGTTACCGTGGCAAGTTTGACATCGGGTGGGATGCTTGGCGTGAACAAGTTTTCGAACGCCAGTTGAATATGGGCATCATCCCTCGAAATACCGTGCTAAGTCAGCGTCCCCAATGGGTGCGCGCCTGGGATCAACTTTCAAGTGAAGAGCGGCGCCTTTATGCAAGGCAGATGGAGGTGTTCGCCGGCTTCATGGAGCAGACCGACCACCATATCGGGCGTGTCATCCAAGACCTGGAGCAACGGGGTGAGCTCGACAACACCCTGATTTTCCTCGCCTCAGATAATGGCGCTTCGGCTGAGGGCGGGGAGCACGGCTCATTCAATGAGTGCCAATTCCCAAATCGGATTGAGCCTTCTGTTTCCGAAAATATCAAACACATTGATGAATGGGGAAGCGTTAAGTCGTTTGCCAACTACGCCTGGGGTTGGGCTTGGGCCGGGAATACGCCTCTGCGACGCTGGAAGCGCTACCTTCATCAAGGTGGCATGAGCGACCCACTCATTGTGCACTGGCCCAAAGGAATCAAAGCTCGCGGCGAAGTGCGTTCACAGTACACCCATGTAGTCGACATCACTCCCACAATTCTGGATGCGCTTGGCCTTGAGAGGCCAACCATCCTCAACCATGTGCCCCAACGCCCACTTGAGGGCGTAAGTTTTGCCCATTCTTTCCATGACGCCCAAGCTTCCACCCGGAAAAAGGTGCAGTACTACGAAATGATTGCATCGCGCGCAATTTGGGCTGATGGCTGGAAAGCAGTCGTGGAGCAGCCACAAGGAGAAATGCTGACCGAGGAAATGCTTCAACAGCAACGTTGGGAGCTTTACCACGTAGCAGAAGATTTTTCTGAGACCAAGGATTTGGCGGAACAATATCCTGACAAGCTTTCTTACCTGATTGAGCAGTGGTGGATCGAAGCTGGAAAATACAATGTTCTTCCCTTGGACTCACGCATGCAACTAAGAATGGGCGAGCGCAAGCCGGGTAGCCGGCCCCCAGCGCCACGCCATGTATTTGAACCGTTTGGATCACCACAGTTTGAATACACCTCAGTAAATTTAAAAAATCGCTCCCATTCAATATGTGCTGAGGTGGCTATTCCTGATGAGGGTGCGCAGGGTGTGCTTTTCGCTCATGGTAGTTGGTTCTCGGGCTATTCGCTTTATGTCAAAAACGACCGGCTAGTCTATGTCCATAATTATTTGGGTCTACAAGAATATCGCGTAATTTCCACCCAGACGCTGCCTCGTGGCGAATGCACTCTTGCATTTGTTTTCACTCGTACTGGAGAACATTGCGGTCATGGTCGGCTGCTCATTAACGGTCACAGCGTTGGAGAAGGCGAAATTTCCCGCACTATCCCCGCAGTGATTGAAACCTCTGGTGAGGGCCAGTGCTGCGGCTATGACAGCGGCCTTCCAGTAACCGAAGACTATGAGGCGCCCTTCCGCTTTACAGGCCTCCTACGTAGAGTCGTTGTCGAAGTCTCACCAGGTCCGGGAGAAGATCTTGAAGGTCAGGTGCGAGCAGCCTTTACTGATCACTGAATAAATGTCCATATTTCAAAGCTGAGGAGAAAATAATGCAGCGAAGAGAATTTTTGTTTGGCACGGGGATGGCCGTAGCATCCGCTTGGTCTCCTGCTCATGCACAGGCCTTCCCTGAAAAACCAATCAAGCTGATCGTTCCATATCCGCCAGGTGGTAATACTGACGTCGTTGGTCGTCTTTACGCACAAAAACTGGCCGAAAGGTTAAAGCAACCGGTAATCATCGACAACCGTGGCGGAGCTGCGGGAACAATTGGGGCAGCCGCAGCTGCTAAATCACCGGCCGATGGATATACGATCGTTATCGGCGACTCTGGCTCCTTGGTCATAGCGACCTTTGCTAATTCAAACCTTTCCTATTCGCCGCTGAAGGATTTCTCCCCAATCAGCTTGGTCAGTTCGGTATCCATCGTTGTTTGCGTGCGGCCTGACTCTCCAATCCGTGACATGTCCGATTTATTGGCACGTGCAAAGGCATCCCCAGGAAAAATAACTATTGGAACCCCAGGCAATGGAAGCCCTCCCCATTTGGCATTCGCACTTCTTGCTTCAATGACCGGAATTGACTTGTTGCATGTTCCCTATAAAGGCGGCGCCGCAGCCACTACCGCCACAATCGGCGGAGAGGTTGACTTATTGATTGACGGCACTGCCTTGGCTCAGGTCAAAGGGGGGCGGCTAAGAGCGATCGCAGTAACAGGCCCTCGGCTGGCAGCACTTCCTGAAGTCCCCAGCGTAGGCGAGACAGTCAAGGGTTTTGAATTCACTAATTGGTGGGGAATTCTCGCGCCCTCCGGCACTCGAGGCGAGGTCGTGAGCCGACTGAACAGCGAATTAACCGCGATCGCAGCTTTGCCTGAGGTGCGCGAAAAGTTAACCAGCCTGGGGCTCACTGCGCGCAGTGGCTCGCCAAATGAATTTGGTGACTTTATCCGCGCAGAGACAGAAAAAATTGCGGGCGCCATCAGGGCTGCTAGCATCAAGTTTAGCTAAGGGCTCTGCGATGGCTCGTCTTCGTCCAAACATTTTGTGGTACTGCACCGATCAGCAGCGCTGGGACACCATCAATGCACTGGGTCAGCCAAATATAGCTACGCCGACCATTGACAGTCTCTGCGCCAACGGTGTTGCTTTTCGCCGCGCCTACACACAAAGCCCAATTTGTACGCCAGCTCGAGCTAGCTTTTTAACTGGGCGGTATCCAGCCACTCATCATGTCTACCGCAACGGAAATGCATGGTTTCCGACGCAGGAGACATTGGTCACCAAAATATTCGCTAATGCGGGTTACGACTGTGGGCTAGTTGGCAAATTGCATCTGACAGCAGCCAAGTACTATGAAAAGCGACCTGACGATGGATACCGCAGCTTTCTTTGGAGCCACCATCCTCATCCAGACTTTAGCCGTGGGCATGATTATGAAAACTGGCTTCGATTCGAAAAGAAAGTAGACCCAGTCGCTTTGTATGCACCGCACAATGCCTTCTGCGCTCCTGGTGTGCCGGCTGAATTTCATCAAACCACTTGGGTCAGCGAGATGGCCATTCGCTTCATCACTGAGCAGCGCGATGGGCCCTGGATGTTATCTCTCAACCCCTTTGACCCGCACGCTCCGTTTGATGCACCACCAGAATATTTGTCGCGTATTGATGTTGAATCACTGCCAATGCCACTTTTTCGCGAAAGCGACATCCAACGCCAACATGCTTTCGCCGCGATCGATCAACAAACCAAGGTTGCAATCGATCCCCGTCTTCGGCACAAGGTTCAGGCTGTGATTGAAACCGAGCATGATTTGGTGGCTTCAGCTCCACCACTTAGCTATGACGCCCTCGAAGTAAAGGCCAATTACTACGCAATGATTATGCTCGTCGATGACCAGTTAAAGCGCATCATAGACGTGCTACGCGATACAGGCCAACTCGAAAACACAGTGATTGTATTCATGAGTGATCATGGCGAGTTACTCGGTGACCATGGCCTGATTTTGAAAGGTTGCCGTTTTTTTGATGGCTTAGTGCGTGTCCCGCTGATCTTCAGTTGGCCAGGCGAGCTTAGAGAGGGATTGGTTAGTGATGCTCTCGTTGAGTCTGTTGATGTAGCACCAACTTTGCTGGAAGTTGCCGGGCTATCGGTTCCAAATCAAATGCAAGGGAGATCTCTTTTTTCACTCATGCGAGGTGAGGTCGACCCTCACCATCACAAGTTGAATGTGATCAGCGAGTTCAAAGATTCGATTGGCGGGCCACAACATGCCGACCACAGCCATGGTTCAATGGTATTTGATGGGCGCTACAAAAGTGTTGTTTACCATGGTCACAATGTTGGTGAGCTTTACGATATGGAATCTGACCCAGGTGAATTCAATAATTTATGGGACGATCCGGGGTCACGCGACCTCAAACTTGAACGACTCAAATCACACCTCGATGCGATGATGGCCACAGTCAGCGCTGGCCCCGAAAGGGCAGTGGCTTATTGATCGTATTGCTTTCAGAGACGCCTCTTCTGGCACTTGCCTTGAATCGCAGGTGTACAGCTGTTATTTCCCTTTTTGACTGATCTAGTGCTTATACAGAACACCTGTTGAGTAAATGATCAGTCTCTGAAGGAATATCTCAAGACTAATGAAATTTGGCGCGGCTGGCGGGGATCGAACCCACGACCCTTGGCTTCGGAGGCCAATA
>JAFMJA010000184.1 GCA_017853735.1 Burkholderiaceae bacterium
CCGGGTAAGGTGGCGGTGGTGAGCTCCTCCCTGTTTGGCACGGTGTCCGGAAGTGCGGTGGCCAATGTCATGGTCGATGGACCGATCACTATTCCGCTGATGAAGCGTTCGGGCTTTCGGCCGTCTTTTGCCGCGGCGGTGGAGTCGGTGGCTTCCACCGGCGGGCAGTTGATGCCACCCGTGATGGGGGCAGCCGCATTCGTGATGGCTGAGTTTCTGGCCGTACCCTATGCCCAGGTGGCCCTGTGGGCCCTGATCCCGTCGGTGCTCTACTACGGTTCGGTTTTTTTCGCGGTTCACTTCGAGGCGCGCCGGCACAACCTACGGGGAGTGCCGCGCGATGAATTGCCCCGAATGACGCGGGTGCTGGCCCAGCGAGGTCACCTGTTCACACCGATCATGATTGTGCTGGTCGGCTTATTTCTGGGCTATTCCGCGCCCCTGTGCGCTTTGGTAGCTGCCATCGCCTGTATTCCAGTGGCCCTGATGCGCAGCACCACGCGCGCGGGCATCACCTGGCAGTCCGCCCTGAGGGCGCTGGAAGAAGGCGCGCGCGGTGCGCTGTCGGTGGCCATGGCCTGCGCCTGCGCCGGCATTGTGATTGGCTGCGTCACCATCACCGGCTTGGGGATTGTGTTCACCCAGGTGGTGATCGAACTAGCCCAGAACACCCTGTTCCTGGCGCTGCTGCTCACCGCCATTGCTGGCATCGTGCTGGGCATGGGCATGCCAACCACACCTGCTTACATTGTGATGGTGGCGCTCTTGGTGCCGGCGATCATCAAAATGGGCGTGGCCACACCGGCTGCCCATATGTTTGCCTTTTATTTCGCCATCCTCTCGGCCATCACCCCCCCGGTAGCGCTGGCAGTATTTGCCGCTGCCGGCTTGGCTAAAGCCAATATGTGGGAGTCTGGCTTTGCCGCCATGCGCGCTGCTGCGCCGGCGTATATCGTTCCTTTCATGTTTGTCTATGAGCCTTCCTTGCTGCTGATCCTGCAAGACGGCACACGCTGGTATGAAGCCGTATGGTCGTTCGCCACAGCATTTGTGGGAGTGATCGCACTGGCTGGCAGTCTGTTTGGCTGGCTGATTGCCTATGCCACAAGCCTGCACCGTATTTTGCTATTTGTCGCCGCCTTGTGCTTGATCAAACCTGGCCTCTACACCGATATCGCTGGCTTTATGCTAATCGCGCTGGTAGTGGCCATGCAGTGGTCAGACCGTAAAAATTCGCCGCCCCAGGCTGCCTAAAATTATTGGCTGCGGCGATTGATCGCTCACCCTAGGCTGCGTAATTTCCTCACAGCCCAGGCTCCTACCGGCCAGAGCAGGACGACAAAAGTGGCCAGGGCCAGCCACATGGCGATCGGACGGGTGAAAAACACCAGGGGGTCGCCATCGGACTTGATCATCGAGGTGACGAAGTTCTCCTCCAGCATCTTGCCCAGCACCACCCCCAGGATTGCAGGGGCGATCGGAAAGCCGTTTTCCTCCAGCACAAAAGCCAGCAAGCCAAAAAACAGGATCAGGGTTACGCCAAAGACCGAGTTGTTGATCGCAAATGATCCGACGATGCAGAACAGGAGAATCGACGGCATCAGGATGTTGCTGGCCACCCGGAGGATTTTGGTTGCCAGTTTGACCGTCAGCCAGCCCAGGGGAATCATCACCAGGTTAGCCAGAATGAACACCATGAAGATGGCGTAGATGTTCTCTGGGTTGTTGGTGAACAGGGTAGGTCCGGGATTGAGGTTTTTCATGTACAGAACCCCGATCGCAATCGCAGTGATCGAGTCGCCCGGAATGCCAAACACCATGGCAGGAATCCACGCGCCAGCCAGCGCCGAGTTGTTGGCTGCCCCCGACTCGACCACGCCTTCCACATGTCCAGTGCCGAATTTTTCCGGTTCCTTGGAAAATTTCTTGCTCGTGGCATAGCTCATCCAGGCCGCGATATCGCCCCCGGCGCCGGGTTGGATGCCCACGACAGTTCCAACCGTGCTGCCACGCAGAATCTGCCATGGGTATTTCTTGGTCAGCTGCCACATGCCGGCAAAGATATTGCCGATTTTTTCAGTCACGATCACCGCGGGTGGAGCCATATTGGTCACATAGCGCAGCAGCTCGGAGATGGCGAACATACCCACCATCATCGGGATCAGGTCCACCCCACCCATCAGGTCATTGATGCCCATAGTGAATCGGGGGTGGGCCGCCGGATTTTCCATGCCGACACTGGCAATCAACAGGCCGACCAGCAGGGAGATGGCTGATTTGAGCCGTCCGGCACTGCTGGCAATCAGCGCACCGGACAGTCCCAGCACCACCAGCCAGAAATACTCGAAGGAAGAAAAACGCAGCGCAAAATCAGCCAGCGCGGGAGCGAACAGGATCATGACAAAAGTGCCGAACAATCCCCCAATGGCGGAAAACACCAGCCCTGCCCCCAGCGCCAGTTCCGCCTGCCCCTTGAGGGTCATACGGTAGGTTTCGTCGGTATAGGCCGCCGATGCCGGCGTACCAGGTATTCGTAACAGGGCGCCAGGAATATCACCAGAGAAGATGGCCATGGCGGTAGCCGTGACAATCGCCGCCACCGCAGGAATAGGCGGCATGAAAAAAGTCACTGGCACCAGCAAGGCTGTGGCCATGGTGGCGGTCAGGCCGGGAATGCAACCGACAAACAAGCCAAACAAGGCCGAGAAAAAAATAACCATCAGGACATAGGGGTCCAGGACAAGACCCAGGGCCTGAAGCAATATTGCGCTAGTCATGCTGTTGGCTCCTGTTCACCACTGCACTGGCAAAAGAATTCCCCAAGGCAGCGGCACACGCAAGCCCTTGTAGAAAATCAGGTGGATCAGCAAGGTCACGCCTATGGCCAGCGGCACGATCAGCCCAGGGCGCACCTTCAATGCCCAAAAGAGGATCGCCAGCAATATCGTCGCCGTCACAATGAAGCCAAGCGCTTCCGAGGCCAGGATATAGAACAGAAGACTGGCTATGGTGAGCAGGAAATTGCGCAGATGCAATCCCGATCTGATCCAGGCGCCAAATTCCAGCCATCTCCCACGCGGCTGTTGGCGCAGGCCACGCCAGATCAAGGCCAGCGAACAGACCGCCAGCAATCCAGCCAGCAGGCCCGGAAATGCCGCCGGGCCGATGTTTTGACCAGGAATAGTTGGATAGTCACGGATCAGAAACAGAATGAGCAATGCAAATGCCAAGAGAATGGCACCACTGAGCGCGTCATTGATTTTCATGGCGATTTGAGGGCAGAAATATCACCGGGGCGCCAGGCGCCCCGGTGGATACGGGTCGAGAAATTCAGAAACCAGTCTGTCGGAGTGGCAAGCGCTTATTTGGCCAGGCCCAGGGACTTCATGACCACCCCCATATCGGCATCGCCCTTGGCCATAAACTGCTCAAAGCCCTTGGCATCTGCGTAGATCGTGCCAAATCCGCGGCTGCTCATGAAGCCCTGGTAGTCCTTGCTGTCATAAATTTTCTTCAATGCTGCACCCAGCTTGGCGGTGATGTCGGCTGGAAGTCCCTTGGGAGCGGCCACGCCGCGCCATGCACCAATGGCCCAGTCACTGCCGGTGGCAGCCTTGAGGGTGGGCACATTGGGGTAGAGTGCCGCAGGCTGGCTGGCCATGACCGCCAAAGGACGGGCCTTGCCTGCATCAATCATGGCGCGTGACTCGGGCAGTGAGCAGGTCACAAACTCAATGCCACCTGCGACCAGATCGGACATGGCGGGCGCAGCGCCATTGGATGGCACCCAGGGTACCGCGCTGGTGTTGATCTTCAGGTCACTCAGCATACCGGCCAGCGCCAGATGCCAGATGCCGCCCTGGCCGGTACCGGAAGCCTTGAACTTGCCAGGGTTGGCACGCACCGCCTTGACCAGATCATCCAGATTCTTGTAGGGCGAGTCGGCGCGCACAGTGACGCCGGCCGGATCGAGGTTCATCAGGGCAATAGGCGTGAAGTCCTTGGGCGTCAATTGGGTCAGCCCAGCCCAGTGCATCATGGAAATCTCCACAGTGATCAGGCCCAGGGTATAGCCATCCGGGGCAGCGGTGGCAATGGCCGAGTGGCCCACCACTCCATTGCCGCCGGTGCGGTTGACCACATTGACCGGCTGGCCCAGGTCTTTTTCCAGCAGGGAAGCAATGATGCGCGCGGTGGCATCGGTACCCCCGCCTGCTCCCCAGGGCACGACGATGGTGATCGGGCGTGTGGGGTAACTCTGGGCAAACACGGCAGGTGCACCCAGGGCGCTGGCAGCCACCAAGGTGGCCAGGGTACGGACGATGTTTCTGCGTTGCATGGTGAGCTCCTCAATGGTGATAAGTGATCGCTTAAAAATTCAGTTTGCTGATTGGGTCAAACCTTCCCCCAATTTAGCGCTTCGTGCCTGAGATGGAAACCCCGTGTAATCCCTGCCTTTTGGGCCAGGTCGGGCCTGAATTGTGCCTGCTCAATCGATAATGCTTGTATGAATGACACCAAGATTATTTCGCCTATGCAGCCAGTACAGGTCCTGGCTTTTGATGTGTTTGGCACAGTTGTCGACTGGCATGGGGGCATTGCCCGCGCCATCACCGAACTGGCCCCGCAGGTGGACGGTGACGCCTTTGCTCTGGCCTGGCGTTCAGGTTACCGACCCGCCATGGAGCGGGTCATGCGTGGAGAACTGGGCTGGACGCTGATTGATCAACTCCACCGAATGATCCTGGACTCGATCCTGCCGCAGTTTGGACTGCAAGACCTGCCCGAACAAGATCTTCAGCAACTCAACCGCGCCTGGCATCGGCTGGACCCCTGGCCAGAGGTGGTGGCCGGACTGAAGCGGCTGAAAAAGCGCTTCGTCATCTGCACCCTCTCCAATGGCAATATCGCCCTGCTTACCCATATGGCCAAGCGCGCCGGCCTGCCCTGGGATTGCATTTTGTCGGCCGAGGTGTTTCACGCTTACAAACCCGACCCGGCCACCTATCTGGGAGTTGCCCGGGTTTTTGACCTGCCTGCCAATCAGGTCATGCTGGTGGCAGCGCACCATGACGACCTGGCTGCCGCCCGGGCTTGCGGCCTGCAAACCGCGTATATCGAGCGCCCATTGGAATTTGGTGCCAAGCAGCCCAAGGATGTGTCCCCCCAGCCTGGCAACACCTGGCATGCGCGCGACTTGATGGCCCTGGCCGATCAGTTGGGATGCTGAGCCGCAGCGCTCCCGAAAGCACGATATGTGTGCCTCCTGGTACGACCGACATATTTTTCCAAGGGTCATGGATTTCGCCTGTGCCCTGCCCCAGGTCAATCGTCAAAGGAGCTTGGTGGTGCCCAGGGCGCGCGGCAGGGTACTGGAGATAGGTTTTGGCACCGGATTGAACTTGCCCTTCTACGACAGGTCCCTGGTCACGACCCTCGTAGGCCTGGAGCCGGCACTGCAACTGCACCCGCTGGCGCAAGAACGCATCGCCCAGGCTGGTATGGCGGTGGAACTACTGGCCATGTCGGCTGAAAGCATGGATCTGCCCGACCAAAGCTTTGACACGGTGCTCA
>JAFMJA010000185.1 GCA_017853735.1 Burkholderiaceae bacterium
GCGCCAATCGGCTGGTACCCTCCTCCCAAGCCCTTGGCAATGGCCATGAGATCGGGGGCCACATCCTCCTGTGTGCAGGCATGCAGGCTACCCGTGCGACCCATGCCACACATGACCTCGTCAAGAATTAGCAAAATTCCATGGCGGTCGCACAAGCTACGAACACCCTTGAGATAGCCCGGCACAGGCATGAGCACCCCAGCGGTGGCCCCGCCGATGGTCTCGGCCACAAAGGCAATGACATTTTCTGGCCCCAGTTCTTGGATTGCCTGTTCCAGCTCCAACAGCAAACGCTGCCCATACTGCTCGGGTGTTTCTTCAGGCCACTGCCCGCGATAGGCGTAGCAGGCAGAGACGTGCTTGACATGAATCAACAGGGGATCAAACTGGGCGCGACGCCATTCATTGCCACCTACCGCCAGTGCGCCCAGGGTATTGCCGTGATAACTCTGTTGCCGGGCGATGAAGTAGCGCCGTTGAGGCTGGCCAATTTCAACGAAATATTGGCGTGCCATTTTGAGGGCCGCTTCCATGGCTTCACTTCCCCCACTGACAAAATAGACATGGCTCATGCCTGGCGGGGCGGTATCAATCAGAAAATCCGCCAGCTGTTCAGCGGGCTCTGTGGTGAAGAAACTGGTGTGGGCATAGGCCAGCTGGTTGATCTGTTGATGCATGGCCGCCAAGACATCCGGATGGCCATGTCCCAGACAAGAGACAGCAGCGCCTCCGGACCCATCCAGATAGCGCTTGCCATCCACATCGATCAGGTAAGGACCTTGTCCTGCAACTGCCCGTGGGGGAAGCGTATTCAGATAGCGGTGCAGGACATGGGTTTCACGAAACGGCATAAGTTCTTGTCTTGAGTTGTCTGATTAAATGGCGCTCAGTAGCTGGGAAGCCGGTCCACATAGGCCTGCATTTTCTGCAGCCGTTGCAGGTTTTCACGCAAATGAAGCTTGGTTGCCTCTCCACCGCGTATTTCGATCATGGCGATCAACTCTTCGGCCAGAGCCAATGCGCCGGTCATGGAATGAAAGAATGCGGGTGAGTCAGCCTCAAGCACCAAGGTCTGGGCAGCACATTGGCCCAGCGGACCCAGTTCAGAGTCGGTCAGGGCCAGTACACCCACTCCCTTTTGGGCTGCTTGCTGGGCCAATTCAATCGTTTGCCGGGTATAGGGGGGGAGACTGACTACTACCAGCAGGTCTTCAGGGCCTAAACGCCAGATCTGATCGGCTATGGTGCCGGCCTGGTTGTTGACCAGACTGGTATGCGGCAACAGCAATTGGCAGCTGTATTGCAGATGAAACGCGATGCCGTAACTTGCACGCTGGCCCAGAAACAACACGGATCGAGCTTTTAATATCCGGTCTGCCGCGTTGGCCAAGTCCTGCTCTGAATTGCGACGCAGCACCGCTGAGACATTTTTGAGCTGGGCTTTTGTCAGCTCGCCCAGATCATTTCCCGAGGTCAGCGGGCTTGGATGGCTTCGGCTGGCGCGCAAGGAAAAATCTTCACCGGCAGATCGAACCAACTCGTCCTGCAAGATCTGGCGCATTTCTTCGTAGCCGGTGTAGCCCAGCGCTCGCGCCAGCCTGGTCATGGTGACAGGCAACACGCCAGCGGCTATCGCACTGCGACGCATGGACTGAACGCTCAACTCTGCAGGGTGTGCACTGACCCAACGAGCGGCCCGCGCCAATTCGGGGCTTAATGCAGTTATGCTGTCACGAACGCGTTGCGCAACCGCCTTGTCCTGAGGCTTATTCATGAAAATATGATTTATTTGTATCTTTTTCTTAAAACGATTCAATTGTAACCACAAATTGCCCGTCCAACATCTATTTATTCCAGCAGCCAAAATGGTCTGTGAGGAAAACAGCTTTCAAACCACCCGATCACTACTTTTACAAGGCAATAAAAAATGTCCCTGATCTACTACATCACCCAGGTTCAGTTTGACTTTGGCGCCCTCCAGCTACTGCGACAGGAGTGCGAGCGCAGTGGAATTACCCGCCCCCTGATCGTGACCGACCCCGGGGTGGTGGCTGCCGGCATCGTTGATCAGGCTTTGCGCGCCCTGGCAAACCAAGCGGGCACCCATAGCGCAGTTGTTTTTGACCAGACACCGTCCAATCCCACCGAAGCCGCAGTTCGCGCTGCGGCCAATATGTACAAGCAGCAAGGCTGCGATGGCTTGATTGCAGTAGGCGGCGGCAGCGCCATTGACTGCGCCAAAGGGGTAGCGATTGCCGCAACCCATGAAGGCCCTCTCAAAACCTACGCCACCATCGAGGGCGGCTCAGCCAAAATCAGCGAGCGTGTGGCCCCTCTGATCGCCGTACCCACCACCGCTGGAACTGGCAGCGAGGTGGCCCGCGGTGCGATCATCATTGTGGACGATGGCCGAAAGTTGGGCTTCCACTCCTGGCATCTGGTGCCCAAGACTGCGATCTGCGACCCGGAATTGACCCTCGGACTTCCTGCCAAGCTCACAGCAGCCACTGGCATGGACGCCATCGCTCACTGTATGGAAACTTTCATGTCGGCAGCTTTCAATCCACCCGCCGATGGCATCGCCCTCGATGGTCTGCGCCGGGCCTGGGAAAACATTGAACGCGCCACCCAGAATGGCTCGGATCGCGAGGCGCGGCTCAACCTGATGAGCGCCTCCATGCAAGGTGCCATGGCCTTTCAGAAAGGACTGGGATGCGTACACTCCCTCAGCCACAGCCTGGGCGGGGTCGATCCGAGACTGCACCATGGCACCCTCAATGCCATGTTCTTGCCCGCAGTCGTTGCCTTCAATGCCGGGGCAGAGTCCATCCAAAAGGAAAGCCGCCTGCTGCGCATGGCCAAGACCATGAACCTGGACAGCGCGTCAGACCTGGGGGAAGCCATTCAGGACATGAACCGCCGCCTGGGCCTGCCCTCTGGCTTGCGCGCGATGGGAGTGAGCGAACAGCAATTTGATGCAGTCATCACCGGCGCTATGGCCGACCATTGCCATAAAACCAACCCCAGATTGGCATCCGCGGACGACTACCGGTCGATGCTGGCACAGGCGATGTGAGACCTACTCATCCAGAAAACCACCGCGGTAGAAACTCCAGGCGGTGCCGTCGTGCAGATAAAAAAAGCCGTCCGCGCATAAATCCTTGCCAGGAAAGTATTCGCGGTAGGCCTTGGGTATCAACCGTTCGAGTTGCGTGTCTGACAATTGCTCAAATTCATCGGGCGTGATCGGTCGTCCGACCCGGGGCTTGAAAGACTCCATGAAGATTGCTTCAGCCCTTCAGCACTGAATAGTGTTGCGGCAAAACTTGTCCAGTTCGCGCACCGCAGCTTGGCCATGCACTGCCTGCTTGGCTTTGGGGCCCACATCCAGGCTGAGTTTGAACTCGTACTTGCGAAAAAACTCTTCAAAGAGTTCACCGCCTAGCGTGGCCCAGGCGGTCAGGGTATCGTTTTTCGGATCATGTTCCAGCAGCACTGCGCACAGCGGTTGTCTGGCTGGACCACCCAAAACCCGTGCGCCCTGGGCCGGATCGTACTGGCTATGGTCTGCACAGCAATGAATCAGGTTATCGGCCAGACCCTTGCCAGCTTTGGTCTTGCGAAAGCTGATAAAACTGACCTGCTGGGTGGGATAGACCAGCTGATGGGCACAGATGGCTGAAAACGCGACGATCGATCTTTCCGGGCCTGCGCCACCGGGCCAGAGATAGGACGACTTGCCCTCTGTGCTCAAGGATTGAGCCTGGGTCGGCTTACCCAGGTTGAGCAAGAAGACCGGGGTAGCCTCGAAGGGGTAATGAAACACATAATTGGTTTGTGCCTTGAGCTGACTGGCGCGCAAAGCTGAGCCTCGTTCGTCGGTCAACAGAACCCTTGCATAAGGGTGAGGCTTGGCATCAGCTGCCAGCGCGGGCAATGCCATGGATGCCGTAATGCAGGCCAGGCCAGTAGAACAGGTCTCCACAAACTCACGACGATCCATGCATGCTCCCGTTGGTATTGGGTTCAATTTATCCGCAGCGCTTGCACGCTGTCAAGGCAGATTACCCTCAGCTTGGCGCTTATGGCGCGCATTACTTGGAATTGACCGATCTTTTCATCAGCCCATGAGCTGAATCCATGCCTTGTCCAGCCTTTTGAGGCTGACCGGTTGTGGCGTACGAAGCTCCTGTGCAAAAAAACTCACCCGCAATTCCTCCAGCATCCAGCGAAATTCCTGCAAACGGCCATCGGCCAAGCCTTTGCGTTCGGCCACCAGGCGCCAAAAACGCTGCTCCAGCGGTCGCAATTCTGCCAGTCGAGCAGCATCGCGGGCTGGGTCGGCGCGAAATTTATCCAGTCGCAGGGTCATCGCTTTGAGATAGCGCGGCAGGTGTTGCAGTTGCAGCCAGGGGGTTTGCAGTAGGAAGTTCTTGGTGAGCAGGCGTTGCAACTGCTGCGCGCAATCTGCAGTCGCCTCGGCCGCGTTTCGGGTGTCCTTGATTTTTCGTGCTGCCTGGGCGTATTCCATCAGAATGACGCCGACCAATCGTGCAATTTCGTTGGCAATCAGGGTCAGCCGCCCTCTTCCCTCATCCAGGCGTTTTTGGAATTCGACTTGGCTGGCAGGCAAGGGCTCGATCAGGAAGGCGCGATCCATGGCCAGATCCACGATCTGGCTGCGCAACTCCTCCAGCGTGCCCAGCGGCATATAAGCCACTGCCATCCTGTTCAGGTCAGGAATATTTTTTTCCAGGTATTTGAGGGCATCCCGGATCTGCAGTGCAAACAGTCGACGCAAACCTGCACGGTGCTTGGCAAGGGCGACCTCGGGCAGGTCAAACACTTCAATGCCAACTGCATCATCTTGATCGATCAAGGCTGGATAGCCAATCAGGGTCTGTCCAGCCTGGCGAATTTCCATCAGTTCGGGCAGCACACCAAAGTCCCAGGCGGTGTAGCGTGGCGCGTCAAGCGTGGCGGATGATTCGCCATGATCTGGCCTTGCCTGGTCGCGACTGGGCTTGCTGCGGCGAGACAATGTCGGGATTTCCTGTGCGGGGCCCAGGGAGGGGGGAGTCGGATCGTCAGCTCCGGCTTGCGAGCCAGCACCAAGCAAGCCCTTGAGCCCGGCCAGGGCTTGAAATGCGCCCCGAGCCTGGGGACCCAGTTCTGCCTTGAGCGATCCCAGGTTGCGTCCGTGGCCCAGTTGCCGGCCATGTTCATCCACCACCCGAAAATTCATGAACAGGTGCGGGTTCAGCATGTCCAGCTTGAAGTCGGCACGCTTGACATCCAGGCTGGTGATGTTGCGCACCTCTTTGAGCAAAACATCGGTCAGACTGCCTCGTCCAAACTGATCAGCCTGCACCAGTGACTGTGCCAGCCGCTCGGCTGAATCCGGTAATGGAACAAAACGGCTGCGCGGTTTTTGTGGCAGGCTCTTGAGCAAGGCTTGGATCTTTTCCTTGAGCATGCCCGGCACCAGCCATTCACAGCGCTCTTCATCGACCTGGTTGAGTACAAACAGGGGCAAGGTCACGGTGACGCCGTCCTTGGGATCT
>JAFMJA010000186.1 GCA_017853735.1 Burkholderiaceae bacterium
ATGCGGGCATGGCCACTGCGGTCAAATCGGTGGCCGATGTCCGTATCGAGCGCTCTGGCAGCCAGCGATGGCTGGTGGTGGACCGGCCGGCCGAGCAGCTGTGGGGAACGATCAAGGATTTCTGGCAAGAGAACGGATTCACCTTGGCGATTGACCAGGCCCAGATCGGCATCATGGAAACCGAGTGGGCAGAGAATCGCGCCAAAATACCTCAAGACATTATCCGAAGAACCATAGGGAAATTTTTAGATGGCCTGTATGACACGGGCATGCGGGACAAGTACCGCACACGCCTGGAGCGCAATGCCTCAGGAGGGACAGAAATATATATTTCTCACCGGGGTCTCGTTGAAGAATATGTTGACAGGGATAAATCAAAAGCAGCCTGGCAACCCCGCGCCAGCGACCCCGAACTGGAAACCGAGTTTCTGCGCCGCCTGATGGTCAAGCTGGGTGTGGCCAAAGAAGTTGCCGACAAACAGGGTGCACCTGAAGCGCCCCGGGTCAACGCGCGGGTGGTCACGCTGGATGGCTTGCCGGTGGTCCAGCTGGAAGACGGTTTTGACCGGGCCTGGCGCCGGGTGGGCCTGGCACTGGACCGCACTGGCTTCACCGTGGAAGACCGCGACCGCAGCCAGGGCGTGTTCTATGTCCGCTATGTCGAACCGGCCAAGAAGGAGGAAGAGTCCAACTTCTTCAAGCGCATGTTCAGCAGCAAGGCCAAGGACAGCGCGCCTCGCAAATTCCGCATCACCGTCAAAGGGCAGGCCAGCACCAGCACGGTGGCGGTGCTGGATGCCGATGGCCGTGCCGAGACCTCCGAAGTCGCCCAGGGCATCGTCAAGCTGTTGGCCGACGAGCTGAAATAAAGGCCGGTTCTTAAGCCAGCCGGCCATTGTCCAGGCGTAGCTGGCGCTGGCAGCGCGCGGCCAGGCTCTGGTCATGGGTCACCAGCACAAAAGCGGTGCCCTGCTCACTGGCAAGACTCAGCATCAGATCAAACACCCCATCGGCCGTGCTGCGGTCCAGATTGCCAGTGGGTTCATCGGCCAATACGCAGGCCGGCTGGGTCACCAGCGCCCGCGCAAACGCCACCCGCTGGCGCTCGCCACCCGAGAGTTCTGCCGGCCGATGCAGGGCCCGCTCGGCCAGGCCCACTGCAGCGAGCATCTGCTGCGCCTGGGTGGCGGCCGCAGTGCGATCGGCGCGCCGGATCCACAAAGGCATGGCCACATTGTCCAGCGCGCTGAATTCTGGCAGGAGGTGATGAAACTGGTAGACAAAGCCCAGGTGCCGGTTGCGCCATTCGCCCTGAGCCGCCGCAGAAAGGTGGGACAGGTGCTTGCCCATCAGGGTGACCGTCCCTTGGCTGGGCGCATCCAGCCCGCCCAGCAGATGCAGCAGGGTGCTCTTGCCCGAGCCCGAAGCGCCCACAATGGCCAGGGTCTCGCCAGCATGCACTTGCAGGTCGACCCCGCGCAAGACGGTCACATCGAGCTCGCCCTCATGAAAACGCTTGCTCAGTGCCTCGGCCTGCAACACCAGTTCACTCATAGCGCAGGGCCTCGGCGGGGTTGACCCGGCTGGCGCGCCAGCTCGGATAGAGCGTGGCCACAAAGGCCAGCACCAGGGAAATCAGGGTGACGGGAATGATGTCGGCCTGCTGCGGATCGCTGGGCATACGGCTGATCAGGTAAATATCGCGCGGCAGAAAGCTCGCGCCCAGCATGCGCTCCAGCGCCGGCACCAGCACATCGATGTTGAAGGCCACGCCCAGGCCCAGCGCCAGGCCGGCCAGGGTGCCGATCACGCCCACCAGGGCGCCCTGCACCACAAAAATGCCCATGATGCTGCGCGGGCTCGCGCCCAGGGTTCGCAGGATGGCGATATCCGCGCGCTTGTCGGTCACGGTCATCACCAGGGTGCTGACCAGGTTGAACGCCGCCACCGCCACGATCAGGGTGAGGATGATGAACATCATGCGTTTTTCCAGTTGCACCGCGGAAAACCAGTTGCGGTTCTGCCGTGTCCAGTCGCGAATGAGCAGGTCACCGCTCAGGCTGCGCGACAGCACCAGGGCCACCTCGCGCGCCTGATGCAGGTCTTTCAGCTTGAGGCGGATGCCGCTGGGCCCTTCGAGTCGAAAGAGGCGCGCCGCATCATCCAGATGCAGCATCACCAGCGCCGAATCGTATTCGTAGTGGCCCGAATCAAAGGTGCCCACCACGGTCAACTGTTTCATGCGGGGCAGCACGCCCGCGGGCGTGACCTGCCCGCCCGGCGCCACCAGGGTCACCCGGTCGCCCAGTCGCACTCCCAGGCTGCGCGCCAGATCACCGCCGAGCACCACACCAAACCCGCCTGGCACCAAGCTGGCAAGAGTTCGAGCCGCCGTGCCTGCAGCAAGGTTGGTGACCAAGGACTCACGCTGGGGGTCAATGCCACGCACCATCACCCCTTTCATGTCTTCACCGCGTGCCAGCAAGGCCTGGGTGGCGATGAAGGGCGCTGCGCCCAGCACTGCTGGGTGTTGCTGCGCCTGATTCAGGGTCAGCTCAGGATCGGGCAAGGCAGCGCCGCCCGGGGCGAAGATCTCGATATGCGCAATCACGCCCAGCATGCGGTCGCGCACCTCTTTCTGAAAGCCATTCATCACGCTGAGCACAATGATCAGCGCGGCCACCCCCAGCGCAATCCCGAGCATCGACACCCCCGAGATGAAGGAGATGAATCCGTTGCGCCGGGTGCTGCGACCCGCGCGGGTATAACGCCAGCCCAGAATGAGTTCGTAGGGTGTCTGCATGATGCTTGGGTGTACCCCCCGATTATTCGTCATGAATCAGCGCCCCTGGATTTGCCCAGACAATATCTGCCATGCATTTGCTGATTCCGTTTGCCGCCTGGCCCGATCCGGCCTGTCAGAAGTCACTGCCCACGCTGCAGCTGCCTGTTCTGACGCAACTGCTGGCAAGCCTGCAAGCCAGCCCGCTGCAGCAGCAAGCGCCCGGTGAACTGCAGCTGGCGCACGAGCACATCCTGGCCCAGAGCCTGGGGCTGCCAACGCCTGCGCCCTGGGCTGCCCTGGCTGCCCAGCCGCTCGGTCTTGCCACCCACGATCAGGTGTGGGGCTTTCTCCATCCCTGCCATTGGGAAATCGGCCAGGCCCAGGTCACCCTGCACAACCCGGAGCAACTGCAGCTGCAGGACGATGAGGCGCGGGCCTTGCTCGCAGCCATGCAGCCCTACTTTGCCGAAGACGGCCTCAGCCTGCACTACGAACGCGCCGACCGCTGGCTGGTCAGTGGTGAGCCCTTGCGCGCTGTGCAGGGCGCCAGCCTGGAGCGGATGATTGGGCGCAATGTGGCGCCCTGGCTGCCCAGTACGCCCTGGCTGCGCCGCCTGCAAAACGAAATGCAGATGCTGCTCTACACCCACCCGATCAACGATGCGCGACTTGCGCGCCGGCTCCAGCCAGTCAACTCTTTCTGCCTCAGTGCGATCGGTGCCTTGCCCGATGCCAGGTCTGCTGCTGGCACTGAGCCGCTGATGCCGCTTGGCCTGCGCGGACCAGCCCTGCGCCAGGACTGGTCCAGCTGGCAGGCGGCCTGGCAGCAGCTGGATGCCACCCAATGTCGCGCCCTGCTCGAGGTCTTGCACCAGGGCAAGCCGGTGCACCTGAGTCTGTGCAGCGAAAACACCGCGCAGACCTGGTCCAGCCCGGGACCTCGCTCTGTCTTGCGCCGGCTGATCGCGCCCTGGCGACGGCCCAAGCCTTCAGCGATACTGGCAACGCTATGCAATTGATCGAACGAGACGCGCCACCGCGCGCGGTCTGGGCGCTGGAACAGGCCGGGCTGCACCCGCTGCTGGCCAGGCTGTATGCGGCGCGTGGCGTCAACCACCGGGACCAGCTGGACGATGCGCTGGCGCGCCTGCTGGCGCCAGCAGGCCTGCTGGGCAACCCGCAGGCGGCGGTGCTGCTGGCCGATGCGATTGCCCAGAACCAACGCATCTGCATCGTGGCCGACTACGACTGCGATGGCGCCACCGCCTGTGCGATCGGATTGCGTGGCTTGCGCCTGCTGGGCGCCAGCCAGGTTAGCTACCTGGTGCCCGACCGGGTGGTTGACGGCTACGGCCTGACCCCGCCGATTGCCCAGCGCGTCAAGGATAGCGGCGCTGACTTGCTGATCACGGTGGACAACGGCATCGCCAGTGTCGAGGGGGTGGCCGCCGCCCGCGCGCTAGGCCTGCAGGTGCTGGTGACCGATCACCACCTGCCCGGCGCGCAGCTGCCCCAGGCCGATGTGATTGTCAACCCCAACCAGCCCGGCTGCAGCTTTGAGAGCAAGTCGATCGCGGGCGTCGGCGTCATGTTCTATGTGCTGCTGGCGCTGCGCACCGAACTGCGCCAGCGCGGCCTGTACACCACCGAGAATCAGCCCAAACTCGATACCCTGCTGCCACTGGTGGCGTTGGGCACGGTGGCCGATGTGGTGCGGCTTGACGCCAACAACCGCCGCCTGGTCGCCCAGGGACTGCGCCGGGTGCGCGCGGGCGCCCTGCCTGCAGGCATGGCCGCACTCTTTGAAGTGGCGGGCCGCCACCCTGCGCTGGCCACCACCTTTGATTTTGGTTTCGCGCTCGGCCCGCGCCTCAATGCGGCTGGGCGCCTGGCCGACATGACCCTGGGCATCGAATGCCTGCTCACCGATGACCCGACGCGTGCGCTTGAGCTCGCGCGCATGCTCGATGGCATCAACCGCGAACGGCGCGAGATCGAGGGCGACATGCGCGAGCAGGCCATGCGGATTGCCGATGCACTGATGCAGCAGGACGATACGATGCCCGCCGCGCTGTGCGTGTTTGATCCAGACTTTCATGAGGGCGTGGTGGGCATCGTCGCCGCGCGCCTCAAGGACAAGCTGCACCGGCCCAGCTTTGTCTTTGCCGCCAGCCAGGCCCCTGGCAAAGGCCACGAGCTCAAAGGCTCGGGCCGCTCGATCGCGGGCTTTCATCTGCGCGATGCACTCGACCTGGTGGCCAAGCGCCACCCCGGGGTGCTGCTGCGCTTTGGCGGCCACGCCATGGCAGCGGGCTGCACCATTGCCAAAGACCACTTGGCGCTCTTTGAACAGGCCCTGGCCCAGGTGGCGCAGGAGTGGCTGGATGAGGCCACCCTGACCCGCAAGCTGGAGACTGATGGCGCCTTGCCCCGCGAGTACCGCCGCACCGACATGGCCGAGCTGTTGCAGCGCGAAGTCTGGGGCCAGGGCTTTGCCCCGCCCACCTTCAGCGAGGAAGTGGAAGTGCTGTCGCAGCGACTGGTGGGCCATAAACATCTGGCGCTCAAGCTCAAACACCAGGGCGACCCTGTGGATGGGATCTGGTTTGGCCACAGCGATCCTCTGCCCGCTCGCGTCAAACTGGCTTTTCGACTGGAGACCGATGACTGGCAGGGCGTGCGCCGCCTGCGCCTGCTGGTCGAGGCAGCCGAGCTCTAGGGATGGTGTTCAAAACTCGCGCCGTGCGCGGCGCTGCTTTTGCGGGTTGAG
>JAFMJA010000007.1 GCA_017853735.1 Burkholderiaceae bacterium
CCATGCATTTTGAAGCTGCCTTGCCTTTGCAAAGCGGTGCAAGCATCCGTGGCTATTCATTGACCTACGAGACATACGGCCAGCTCAACCCCGAGCGCTCCAATGCCGTCATGATTTGTCATGCGCTCAATGCATCACACCATGTGGCAGGCGTGTATGCTGGCCAGGCCAAGAGTGAGGGCTGGTGGGACAACATGATCGGCCCTGGCAAGCCAGTAGATACCGACAAGTTCTTTGTGATCGGGGTGAACAACCTAGGCTCTTGCTTTGGTTCCACCGGCCCGATGCACACCAACCCGGACACTGGACGGGTTTACGGCGCAGACTTTCCGGTGGTGACGGTGGAGGACTGGGTCAATGCGCAAGCCCGCCTGCTCGATGAACTGGGCATCCAGACCCTGGCCGCGGTCATGGGCGGCAGCCTGGGCGGCATGCAGGCGCTCAGCTGGGCACTGCAATACCCTGAGCGGGTGCGCCATGCGGTGGTGGTGGCCAGCGCCCCCAACCTGACCGCCGAAAACATTGCCTTCAACGAGGTGGCACGCCGAGCCATCGTGACCGACCCCGATTTTCATGGGGGCAACTACTACGCGCATGGGGTGATCCCCAAGCGGGGCCTGCGCATTGCGCGAATGATCGGGCACATCACCTACCTGAGTGATGATGTGATGAATGAAAAATTTGGTCGCCAGCTCAGGGATGAGGTGATCAAGACCCAGGGCGTTGGGAACTACAAATACAGCACGCAGGATATCGAATTCCAGATTGAAAGCTATTTGCGCTACCAGGGCGACAAGTTCAGCGAATATTTTGATGCCAATACCTATCTGTTGATCACCCGTGCGCTGGACTACTTTGACCCGGCGCGCCTTCATGGGGGGAATCTGAGCCGCGCGCTGGCATCGGCCCGCGCCAAGTTTCTGCTGATCAGTTTCAAGACCGACTGGCGCTTCTCACCGGCACGTAGCCGAGAAATCGTCAAGGCCATGCTGGACAACCGGCTCGACCTGAGCTATGCCGAGATCGATGCGCCCCACGGACATGACGCATTCCTGCTGGATGACCCGCGCTATATGAACCTGGTGCGCTCGTATTTCGAGGGTGTGGCCAAGGAGGGGCGGCAATGAGCGAGCGCAGTGTGATGGAGGCGATCGCCAACCTGGTGCCCGAGGGCGCCCGGGTGCTGGACCTGGGCTGCGGCGACGGCGCCTTGCTGGCCCACCTGCAGGCCCAGCGCGGCTGCACCGGTTATGGCATTGAAATCGACGACGACAACATCCTGGCCTGTACACAGCGCGGGGTGAATGTGATCCAGCTCAACCTGGATGCCGGTCTGTCAATGTTTGGCGATCAGAGCTTTGATGTGGTGCTGCAGATCGATACCTTGCAGCATTTGCGCAATGCGGCAACGGTCCTGATCGAAACAGCGCGCGTCGGACGCGTTGGCATTGTGGCCTTTCCAAACTTCGCCCACTGGCCCAACCGGCTGAGTGTGCTGCTCGGGCGTATGCCGGTGACACGACGTCTGCCCTACGAGTGGTACGACACACCCAATATCCGGGTCGGCACCCATGCCGACCTGCAGGTGCTGGCCCAACGCAATGGCTTGCAGGTGCTCGACAGCTTTGGCCTCCAAAACGGGCGCATCATACGCACCGCGCCCAACCTGCTGGCCAGTACCTCGGTGCTGAAATTTTCCCGCTGAGGCAGCTCGTTCAGCGGGTGACATAGCCCATGCTCTGCGGCAGCCAGAGCACCAGCTGGGGAAACAGGGTCAGGGCCAGCAGGGCCAGCAACAACAGCACGGTGAAGGGCAGCCCCTCGCGCACCATGTCGCGCATGGGGATGCCGGTGAGTGCGTTGGTGACAAAGAGCAACATGCCAAAAGGGGGCGTGACCAGGCCGATCATCATGTTGACCACCACCACCACCCCAAAGTGAACCAGATCAATGCCCAGGCTTTGCGCGGCGGGCACCAGCATCGGCACAAATACCAGCAACATCACCGACACATCCAGAAAACAGCCCAGAAGTAGAAACAGCAGATTGACCAGCAGCAAAAACCCGGTTGCGCCCAACTGCAGCCCACTTACCCAGGCTGCCAGCTGCTGGGGCAGCCCTTCAGCAGCAAACACATAGTTGAGCAAATAAGCGGCGGCGATGATCAGGGTGATCACCGTGCTGGAGCGCAGCGACTCCAGGGTCACCGCAAACAGGGCGCGAGCATCCAAAGCGCGGTAGACCACGACCGCCAACAGCAAGGCGTGCAGTGCGGCCACCGCCGCGGCTTCGGTCGGGGTGAATGCCCCGCTGTAAATGCCTCCCAGCAGCAGCAAGGGCAGCGACAGGGGTAACAGGGCGCGTATAAAGATACCCGGCATCTGTCGAAGCGGAATTGCGGCTTCGTTAGGCATCTTGCGGCGACTGGCAATCAGGTGTACGCCCAGCATCAGCAAGGCGGCCATCAAAAGACCGGGCAACACACCACCCAGAAACAGGGCCCCGACAGAGGTGCCAGAGACCAGCGCATACAGCACCATCGGAATGGAGGGCGGAATAATCGGACCAATGGTCGCGCTGGCCACCACCACAGCGCCAGCAAAGCCAGGGCTGTATTCTGGTTTTTTCAGCATCTGACGAATCGTGACCAGGCCGGGGCCGGCGGCATCGGCCAGCGCACTGCCACTCATGCCGGAGAAAATCACGCTGACCAGAATATCCACCTGGGCCAGTCCACCACGCATCCGACCCACCAGCAAGCGTGCAAACTCAAACAGGCGCTCGCTGATGGTGCCGGCATTCATCAGGTTGGCCGCCAGCACAAACAAAGGCACAGCCAGCAGCACATAGCTGTTCAAAAGGCCGTTGAGGATTTGCTCGGCCGCCAGGCCCAGGTCCTGGCCTTTGACGATCAGGTAGGCAATCCCGCCACTGAGCATGGCCAAGGCGACCGGCGCGCGCAGAAGGATGGCCACCCCCATCACCATGAACAGCACGACCAGCGCCTCGCTCACAGGTGCTTATCCCATTGCGGACCGAGCAAGCCCCAAAGCCGAAGCAGGGCGCGCCCCACCTGCGCCAGTAGCCACAGGGCAAAAGGCGCAAATATCCAATGAAATGGAATTCCGAGTACTGCGCTTGATTCGCGGCGCATGAAACCGATGTAGTCCAGTGTGGCGGGCAGCGCCCAGCTCAGCAGACCGCCCACCAGCAAGGTCGCCAGCAAGGCCATGACCCGTCGGGCTGCCGGGGGCATCGACTGGTAGAGCAGATCAAAGGCCACATGCTCCCGCTCACGACAAATGAAGGCCGCGCCCCAAAGGATGGACCAGAGATAAAGGATGAGGGCGGCCTCATCCGTCCAGGGCAAGGGAGCTTGAAAGAGAAAACGTGCAGTGATCTGGACGACAAAGACCGCAAACAATGCGGCAAACAGGGCTACCCCAATGACCTCTGCGCCGCGGCGCCATAGCCGGATCATCAGCGGGTGGCGTTGACACGCTCGAGCAGGCCACTGGGCCAGACTTTGGCGTAGTCGGATTTCAGGTAGGCTGCTTGTACGGATTGACGGAATGCATCCAGATCCGGCGTGCTCACCGTCAGGCCCTGCGCCTTGAGAAAGGCGATCAAACCCTGCTCATCGGCGATGCGTTGCTCGTTGTTGTAGCGCGCTGCCGCCTGGGCCGCGTCTTGCAGGGCACGCCGATGTTCTGGCGAGAGCCTGTCCCACAGCTTGTTCGGGACGCATATAAAGAGGCCATCGACCAGGTGACTGGTGAGGGTGATCTGCTTGGTCACCTCGTAGAACTTGGCGCTTTTGACCGTTGGTAGCGGGTTGTCCTGCGCATCAATGGTGCCGGTCTTCAGCCCGAGATAGACCTCGCCAAACCCCAGCGGGGTGGGGGTGGCGCCCAGTGCCTCACCCAAAAATAGCCACTCCTTGCTGCCGGGCATGCGCAGCTTGAGGCCTTTGAGGTCGGCGGGCGTCATGACCTTGCGTGGTTCACGCAAATTGAGCTGACGCGTGCCCAGATACAGCGGGGACAGGACAGTAAGCTCCATTTTTTCGCTGACCAGCTTGAACAACTCGGCACCGACCGGGCCGTTGAACACCTTCATCAGGTGGTCCGGATCGCGGATCACATAGCCCGCGGTAAACAGGGAAAACTGCGGCACCAGCTTGGCGATGTCAAAGGCCGAAATGCTCGCCAGCTCCAGGTTGCCGCGCGCCATGGCCACTGGCTCGGTGCCCTGCTTGAACAGCGAGCCAGCCAAATGGATTTGCACCTCAAAGCGACCAGGGGCCAAACGCTCCAGATGATCTTTCAGCACGGTCCACATCCGTGCATGCCAGTCCTCCGCCACAGCCGGTGTCGAGACGCGCAAAAGGGTTTTCCCCTGGGCCTGCAAAGCGCCCGGCAGGGAAAGCGCCATCGCACCAGCCAGCCAGGTGCGTCGGGATAGCTCGGCGGATATGCTCAATCGGGTCATGGGTAGCCTCCAGAAGTTAGCTTGAATATACTGGCTTGGTTCGGAATTATCGGCAAAGGAATTTTTTCATGAATGCCCGCAACCCAGCATCCTCCTTTGATACCTCTGGTGCACTTCAAGAGGTGGGCCAGCACTGGGAGCAAAAGATTCTGCCCGAGTTGCGTGACTATATTGCTGTCCCTGCCAAGTCACCCATGTTTGACCCGCAATGGGCTGAACACGGGCATATCGACACGGTGGTGCGCCAGGCGGCAGACTGGGTCAGGGCGCAGAGGGTGGATGGCTTGCAGTTGGAGGTGATCCAGCTGCAGGGGCGAACTCCGGTGCTGTTCTTTGAGATTGCGGCCAGCGCCGGCGAATTGGGGTCGGCACCTGCTTCCGGGCAGACCGTCCTGATTTACGGCCACCTGGACAAGCAGCCCGAATTCACCGGCTGGCGGCGCGATCTGGGGCCCTGGACACCGGTATTGGAGGAGGGGCGGCTCTATGGCCGCGGCGGCGCCGATGATGGTTATGCGGTCTATGCGGGCTTGGCGGCCGTGGCCGAGCTCAAGCGCCAAAAACTGGCGCATCCGCGCATGGTGGGCTTGATTGAAACCTGCGAGGAAAGCGGCTCCTACGACCTGCTGCCCTATGTGGATGTCCTGCGACAACGACTGGGCGATGTGGGCCTGGTGGTATGTCTGGATTCAGGTGCGGGCAATTACGACCAGCTCTGGGTGACCACCAGCTTGCGCGGCATGGCTGGTGGCGTGCTCAAGGTGCAGGTGCTGGATGAGGGGGTGCACTCCGGGGACGCCAGTGGCGTGGTGCCATCGAGCTTTCGCATCCTGCGCCATTTGCTCGATCGGCTGGAGGACAGCGCCAGCGGGCGCTTGCTGCCGCAAAGCTTTCATTGCGAGGTGCCGCCCGATCGCCTGGCCCAGGCGCAGGCTACCGCCACCATCTTGGGCGAGGAGCTTGTGCGCCGCTTTCCTTGGGCGCATTACGACTGTGGGGGTGAGACGCGCACCAGTCTGCCCATGACCGACGACCCCTTGCAAGCCCTGCTGGCTCGAACCTGGCGACCCACCCTGAGTGTGACCGGCGCGCAAGGCTTGCCCGAGCTGGGAAGCGCGGGCAATGTGCTGCGGCCCTACACCGCCTTCAAGCTGTCGCTTCGCTTGCCCCCGCTGGTCGATGCATCCAAGGCGGTACAGGAGCTCAAGGCCCTGCTGGAGGACAACGCGCCCTACCAGGCCAGGGTCACCTTCGAGGGAGAAGGCTCGGCCACCGGATGGAATGCACCAGGCATGGCGCCATGGTTTGAACAGGCGGTACGACAGGCCTCGCGCGATGGCTTTGGCGCAGACTGTGGCTATATCGGGCAGGGCGGCACCATCCCGCTGATGAACATGCTCTCAAAAGGTTTTCCGAAAGCGCAGATGATGGTGTGCGGGGTGCTTGGGCCCAAAAGCAATGCACACGGCCCCAACGAGTTTCTGCATGTGCCTTATGCCAAGCGCCTGACGGTGGCGGTGGCGCAAGTGATCGCGCAGATGCCCTGAGCCAGAAGGTTTTGTTTCAGGCGGTGCGCACCTTGCGCTGCAAGGCCAGCCAAGCCAGCGCCAACCCGGTCAGGCCCACCGGAATGAGCGAGCCCAGGTTGAGGAATCGCCAACCCTGGGTGGTGACCAGGGCGCCCGAGGCGAAGGAAGATATCGCCATCACGCTGAAGACCCAGAAATTGATGGCGCCCTGGGCCCGGTCTTTTTCTTCGGGCCGATAGGCCTGCATGGCCAGGGTGGTGCTGCCGGTGAAGAGGAAATTCCAGCCAACCCCCAGCAGGAACAGCGCCACCAGGAACTGGTGCATCTCGATGCCGGAGAGGGCGATCACAATGCACACCAAGAGCAGGGCCACCCCCACGCCCATGATAGTGAGGGTGCCAAAGCGCTTGATCAGGTGGCCGGTAAAAAAGCCTGGCGCAAACATGCCGATCACATGCCACTCCAGCACCAGGGCGATATTGTCAAACGGGTAGCTGCAAACCTGCATGGCCAGCGGCGTGGCGGCCATCAAGAGGTTCATCACGCCATAGCCCAAAGCGGCCCCGACAGTGGCCACCAGAAAAACAGGCTGCTGCATCAGTTCCAGCGTGGAGCGTCCGCGCCCCGCACCTTTGACGGGAGCGGGTGCCGGTGGAAAGCGTACAAAAGACATCAGCAACATGCCAATCACCGCCACGACCGACAAGGCCAGATAAGCCCCCAGAAAGGGTTGTTCAAAGAGATTGCGTGTTCTGGCGGCCAGGTTCGGGCCAATCACCGCGCCAAGCAGGCCGCCTGCGAGCACCAGTGAAACTGCTTTTTCACGATAAGAGGGAATGCTCAGCTCGGCAGCTGCGAAGCGGTACAGCTGCCCATTGGCGCTGTAGTAGCCAGCAATCAGGGTGGCGATCACCAAAAGCCAAAAATTGTGCATCCAGGCGGCGTAGGCGCATAAAAGCGCAGAGCCAAGCGCCACCAGCAAACCGATCTGAAATGAGCGCTGACGTCCGTAGCGGGCTTGCGCGCGCGCCACCAGACTGGTGCTGAGTGCTCCGCCCACCACATAGCCCATCACGGGCAAGGTGGCCATCCATCCGGAGGGCGCCAGTTGCAAGCCAACCAGGCCGTTGATGGCGATGAACACAACGTTGTTGGTCAGGAAAATGCCCTGGCAAAGAGCGAGCAACAGGAGGTGACGATTCATGTGCCCAGTGTAAGCGCTGCCAAAGCGGCCAATGGCGCTGTTTCCGCACGCAGGGTGCGCGGCCCCAGACTAACTGGCGTAAAGCCGGCGCCCAAAGCGCCAAGCTCCTCGTCTGCAGACAGGCCGCCTTCTGGCCCCGAGAGCAGGGTCAGTTCAGACAGAGCGCCCAGGCTGTGCAAGGGCAATGCCGAGGACTGAAATGACAGCACCAGCCCGTGTGCCCGAGGTGACGCAAGCAACCAGTCTGACAGCTTAAGAGTCTTGTGGATGGTGGGTATCTGGTTGCGCCCACATTGTTCGCAGGCTGCCACCGCGATAGCCTGCCAGTGTGCATGTCTTTTGGCCAAGCGCTCGCCACTCAGTCGCAATACGCTGCGCTCGGTTTGCAAGGGCTGGATGCTGACGACGCCCAGCTCGGTGGCTTTTTCCACCAACCAGTCCATGCGCTCATTGGCGGGCACGCCCAGCGCCAGATGCAATGCGCGCCTTGACTCGCGTTCGATGGCTACATGCTGGCCCGCCCGCACCTGTACTTCATGGCGACCCATGTGGGTAATGCTGGCTTCAAACTCACCGCCGCTGCCATCAAACAGGATGATCGGGTGGCCCGGTTGAAGTCGTAGCACCTGGACATGGCGGGCAGCAGTGGCAGAAAGTGCCAACTCTTCTCCGGCGGCCAACTTTGAGGGACAGAATAAACGAGGCTTGCCAGACATGGATCAGATGCGGCCAAAAGCGTATCCCGTCTGCACATCGCTGCCTTCAACCCGCTCAATCAGGCGCAAAAGCGGTTTGAGCTCGGCATAGCGGGTGCAGGTGGCGCGTATGTAACTGATAAATCGGGGCGTGTCCTCCAGATACTGCGGCTTGCCATCACGCAAGCTCAGTCGGGCAAAAATACCTGCCACCTTGAGGTGGCGCTGCAGCCCCATCCACTCCACGTCGCGGTAAAACTCTCCGAAGTCGTCCCCCACCGGCAGCCCGGCAGCACGCGCCTGGCTCCAATAGCGGATAGTGACATCCAGCACATGCTCCTCATCCCAGCTCAGAAAAGCGTCGCGCATCAGGCTGGCAATGTCGTAGGTGATCGGGCCATAGACTGCATCCTGAAAGTCCAGCACGCCCAGACGGGTTTGTTCAGGATCCTCGGACACCATCAAGTTGCGCGGCATGAAGTCTCGGTGGACATAGACGTTGGGCGATGCCAGATTGCGCTTGATGATGAGCTCAAACACCTGGTCCAGGATTGCGCGAGACTCAGTTTCTAAAGTCACGCCGCGGTGTCGGCTCAGGTACCAGTCGGGAAATAAGGCCAGCTCTCGCTTGAGCAAGGCGTGGTCGTAGGCGGGCAAGACCTTCGGCTGCGAAGCCAGCTGCCAGGCTACCAGCGCATCTACGGCCTGCAGATAGCGGGGCAAATTAGGGGCGAAATGCGCGCGACTGCTCAGGGCCTGCAACATGGTCTGTGAACCCAGGTCGCTGAGCAACAGGAAGCCCAGGGACTGTTCCCAATGCAGCACCTCTGGCACCAACAGCCCGGCCTGGTGCATCAGCTTGGCCACTTGAACAAATGGCGTGCAGTTTTCTTGATCGGGCGGGGCATCCATGATGATGCGGCTGCCCAGGGCACTGTCGATTCGGAAATAGCGCCGAAAACTCGCGTCGGCAGAGGCCATGCGCACCGAGCCGGGAATGAGTTGATGAGATTGGGCCTGGGCCAGAAGCCACTGTTCAAAGGCCTGTGCGCGGTGTGGGTCGGCCCAGTGGATAGCCGGGGTAAGCGTGCTTGGGGTCATGGATAATCGATTCTACAAACCACCCGAGTCCCCGCGCTTGACCCCCCGCTCATTGTTCACTACCGTGCTGACGACCTGCCTGGGCGGGATGGTCGGACTTGCAATGGCGCAAACCGGAACATTCGATGCGGGGTTGCCCTTGCGCAGCAGCCCCAAACTGCTCGATATCGCGCCCTCCTCCTCGCGCTCATCTTTGCCAACCTATCTGTATGGCGAGCAGATGAGTGGTCGCCCTGATCTGGACATGGTGCTCAAAGGCGGGGCCTTGATGCGGCGGGGGGATACGGTGATCAGGGCCGATCAGCTGGAGTACATCCAGCCGGATGACTTGGCCAAAGCAATTGGCAATGTGCGCCTGAACCGTGCTGGCAATGTGTATGAAGGGCCTCGCCTTGAGCTCAAGGTCGACGCCAACCAGGGCTTTTTCCTGCAGCCCAGATATCAGTTTCTGGCCAATGATGCGCACGGCCAGGCCAGCCGGGTCGACTTTTTGGATGAAAAAAGAGCGCTGATCCGTGATGCCACTTACACCACCTGCCGACGTGAGCCAGGACCGAGTTGGCTGCCGGACTGGCTGTTGCGCGCAACTTCCCTGAATGTGGATAGTGACGAAGAGGTGGGCGTAGCCAAGGATGTGCGGCTAGATTTCAAGGGCGTGCCCCTGCTGGCCTTGCCCTCGATGAGTTTTGCGCTGTCGGACAGGCGCCGCTCTGGCTTTCTTTCGCCTACCTTTGCGGCGGACAGTGTCAGTGGTACCGAGGTGACGGTGCCCTACTACTGGAATATTGCGCCCAACCGCGATTTGACGCTCTACCCCACCTTGATGAGCAAACGAGGAACCAATCTTGGGGGGGAGTTCCGTTACCTCGAGCAAGGCTATGCCGGCAAATTGCGTGCCGACTATATGCCGCAAGATCCTTTGCGTGAAAAGGATCGCTGGGCGACAGCGCTCAATCATCAGGGAACAATTCGCCTGGGTGGCCCTGGCTCGGATATTTTTCGTACCGGGGTGGCGGGCGCTGATAACCTGGGGGTAATGCTCAACCTCAACAAGGTCAGCGATGATGATTACTGGCGAGATTTTCCGCGCGGCTCGCCATCCTTTATCCAGCGCCTCTTGCCCAGCAATGTGGGACTGAGTTGGGCGCGCGGGCCGTTCTCGTCGAATTTGAACTCGCTCAAATGGCAGACATTGCAGGACCCTGCCGCGCCAATAACGCCACCCTATGACCGACTGCCCCAGTGGGTGGTGCGCTACAAACAGCCCCAGGCGGGCGCTTTCGATGTGTCGCTGGAGGGTGACTACACCCAGTTTCAGTCAGACCGCTTACGCACCGGGCAACCCAATGCCCAGCGAAGCTTCATGCTGGCTCAGATGAGTCGGCCCTGGTTGGCGGCTGCTGGCCACATCACGCCCACACTCAAGTTGCACAGCCGTACCTATGATTTTGATGCGCCGCTTTCTGCCAACGGCCAATCCTCAGCATCACGCAGCGTTCCCACATTCAGCCTGGATGGCGGACTGGCTTTCGAGCGTAACGCGGGGATCTTTGGGCGCTCCTTTGTCCAGACCCTGGAGCCTCGGCTGTATTACGTCAACACCCCCTATGTCGAGCAGAACTACCTGCCCAACTACGACTCCGGTGCGAATGACTTTAACTTTGCCAGCATCTTCAGTGACAACGCCTTTGTTGGCAACGACCGGATTGCGGACAACAACCTGCTGACAGCCGGCGTCACCACCCGCCTGCTTCATCCGGCCACCGGGGCAGAAGCCGCGCGCTTTGCCCTGGCGCAGCGTTACCGCTTTACCGACCAGCAAATTGTCCTGCCTGGTGGCACACAAGCCCGTGGCGGCTTCAGCGATCTGTTGCTGGGGGCCGGGTTCAACTGGGACCAGCGCTGGGCCATTGACTCCCTGTTGCAGTACAACCCGACAACGGAGAGATCGGTGCGCTCCACGGTCAGTGCCCGTTATAACCCAGCCAACTACCGGGTGCTCAACCTGGCCTACCGGTTTCAGGACCAACAAAGCGAATTGATGGATGTGGGTTGGCAGTGGCCACTCAACGACCTCTGGGGTGACAAAGGACAGGACTTGGGCCCTGGCCGAGGGCAGGGGCCTAACCGCTGGTATGGCGTCGGGCGGCTGAACTACAGCTTGCAGACCAGTCAGCTGGTCGACTCAATCGTTGGATTCGAGTATGACGCTGGCTGTTGGTTGGGACGTGTGGTGATGCAGAGGCTGCAAACAGGCTTGGTGACCAGCACCCAGAGCATCATGTTCCAATTGGAATTGGTGGGATTCTCGCGCCTGGGCATCGATCCCTTGTCAACCCTGAAGAGCAATATCCCGCGCTACCAGTACCTGCGTGAACAGGTAAGCTCGCCCAGCCGATTCAGCCAGTACGATTGAGCCATGACCATTTTTCGCCCCACTTCTGTGCTCGTAGCTTTGCTGGCCCTTGTTGTGTCAGTTCCTGCGCTGGCGCAGGGCCTGCGGATGTCGCCCCGGTCAGCCCCGCCCCCTCCTTCTTCTGCGGATACAGGTATCCGGCAGTCTGATTTCATTGTGGCCATTGTCAATTCCGAGCCGATTACCAATCGCGAGGTTGCGCTGGAGGTACAGCGGGTGAGCGAGCAAGCGCTGCTGCAACGCCAGACATTACCCTCACCCGATGAGCTCAACCGCCAGGTGCTGGAGCGAATGATCAATGAGAGAGCCCAATTACACCTGGCGCGGGAAGCGGGCGTACGCGTTGAAGAGAGTTCGGTGGATCAGGCCGAACAGTCGGTTGCCGCACAGAATCAGATCGATCTGGCGGAGTTGCGCCGCCGGCTTGCCTTGGATGGCATTGACCAGAAGCGATTTCGCAAACAACTGCGTGATCAGTTGACATTGCAGCGTTTGCGAGAGCGCGATGTCGAGCCTCGGGTACAGGTCAGCGATCTTGAGCTCGACCAATATTTGCAGTCGCAACAGGCCGCAGCCAGCCAGTCGGGCAACCGCCAGATCAATCTGGCGCAACTGCTGGTGGCAGTACCTGAAGGGGCCACACCTGAGGTGGTCGATGGCCTTCAGGCCAAAGCCCGACAGGCTTTGTCCCGGGCCAAAGCTGGCGAGGACTTCGCTACCTTGGTACGGGAGTTATCGGATGCGCCCGATCGGGTCAATGGCGGACAGTTTGGTCTTCGCGGCGAGGACCGCTATCCCCAGCTTTTTCTCGATGCGGTGCGGTCACTGCCTGTGGGCGGCGTGTCAGATCTGGTGCGCTCGGGCGCAGGTTTTCACATCCTCAAGCTGCTTGAGCGTCGTACTGCCAGCAATTTGCCCCCAGCGATGGTGACGCAAAGTCGAGCTCGGCATATTTTGCTCAAGACCGGCTCTCAGATGAATGAAGCGCAGGCGCGTGAACGTCTGATCGATTTCAAGCGGCGCATCGAATCTGGCCAGAGCAACTTTTCAGCGCTGGCGCGTGAGTATTCTCAGGATGGCAGCGCCACCCAGGGCGGCGATCTGGGGTGGGCCAGCCCCGGCATGTTTGTTCCTGAATTTGAGGCCGTGATGAACCGGCTAGCGCCTGGCCAGATCAGCGAGCCGCTGATCTCACGATTTGGCGTGCACCTGATCCAGTTGCTGGAGCGCCGGAATGCCCAGCTCAGCGAGTCAGAGCAGCGCGAAATGGTGCGCAAACTCCTTCGGGATCGCAAGCTTGATGAGGCTTATCTGAACTGGGCCCAGGAGGTGCGTGGCCGCGCCTATGTCGAGATGCGCGAGCCCCCGCAATGAACCTGCACCGCGCCAGGTGACTTCACGCGCCTGAGATTTTTTAAAAGTAAGAAGCCTTGGCAGCAGCATGGCACAACGCATCCTGAGGGCATGAAGCACCCCCACACCGCCCGCAAGCGCTTTGGCCAACACTTTCTCAGTGATCACGGGATCATTGATTCAATTGTGCGTGCCATAGATCCGCAGCCGGGCCAGCACATGGTGGAAATTGGCCCGGGCCTGGCGGCCATCACCCAACCCCTGGTTGAACGGCTGGGCAAACTTACCGTGGTCGAACTCGACCGCGACCTGGCGCGCCATCTGCGCGAGCATCCGCAATTGCAGGTGGTTGAGGCCGATGTGCTCAGCGTGGACTTCACCCAGCTGGCGTCAAGCATCCATTCACAGTCTGACCTTGCGTCAGCTCATCCTGAAGCCCGCAAAATCAGAGTGGTGGGCAACTTGCCCTACAACATTTCGACCCCGATTCTGTTTCATTTGCTCGACCATGTGGCGGTCATCGAGGACCAGCATTTCATGCTGCAAAAAGAAGTGATCGATCGCATGGTGGCCCAGCCCGCGACGGCAGCTTACGGACGTCTCAGCGTGATGTTGCAGTGGCGTTATGCCATGGAAAACATTTTGTTTGTGCCACCTGAGAGTTTCGATCCCCCGCCGCGTGTGGATAGCGCGCTGGTGCGCATGGTGCCGCATACCCATCCAGCCCCACTGGACGTCAGGCGTCTGCAAGCGCTGGTGCAGGTCGCTTTCAGTCAGCGGCGCAAGTTGTTGCGCCACACCCTTGGACGCTGGCTGGAGGAAAGGGGGCAGGCGGGGAACTTTGACCTGCAACGGCGCGCCGAGGAAGTGCCAGTCAGTGAATACATTGCCCTGGCGCAAAGACCATGAAAAAAGCCACTGCTTCCAGTGGCTTTTGTAGGTCAGGGGATATTTCAGCGGCAGCGCCGCTTAGCTGATGCTGTCTAGGCCGCGCTCAACCAGTACCCAGCATTGAAGGGGCTGCTCATTCGTAAAGCCAGGGGCGATACATCCAGCAACTTGTCGGTTGGCATTTTTTCGCCCTGGTCTTCGCCCTGTTCTATGCTGGCAGCGGTGAGCGCGCCCTCTGGTGCGCCAACCTTGGCCTCGTTCTGGCGCTCTGCCGCCAGGGTTTGGGCAGACCGGGCCACTGAAAAAGAGTAAAAACAACGGAATGGCACCTTGCGCTCATTCCAGTAGTCCGCCGCATCGCGAAAGATGTCGAGCAGCTGCTCGCGAACTTCCTTGTCGAATTTGGCATTGGTCGGGATATGTTCCAGAACGGCAATAAAACCCAGCTGGGTGCCGGATTTGTGCAGCGGGTCAGTCAAGCAGTCATACAGGGCGTCGAAATTCTTGCCCACATTGGAGGGGAGCATGAACTGCTGCACCAGCAAATCCAGCACGTCCTGTTTGGACTGGGCGCTAGCCAGATTGGCATAGAGAAAATGCTGGCCCAGGGACTGGGCGGCCTGCTGCAAGTCCTGCACGCGAAAAGCGCGTATGGACTGAACGATGTTTGACCTAACATTACGAAGCGGCATATCCATCCCCGTGTCACTTTCTAAGACTAACAAAACAACTCACCGTGCGATCCTGCGAAAACTCGCGTAATGATCAACCGTGTAGTAGCAAACATCTGGCATTCGCGCCGGTCCACCACACACAATACGCTGCAGCCCCCGGTTGCGAACGCCAGGCGTCACGACCGTATATTCCTTGTAATAACCCCGCTTTTCGGCAGGCAGGAGGCGCTCCCGATTGCCGAAAACCGAACCGTCTTTTTCGTAGGGAAACGGCCCACCCTGTTCGATCAGGCGGTAAGTTTCCCGAGCCGGGGCCGGTAACTCTGAAAGAGCCACACTGACAATACCCGGCTCTGCAACTGGCGCCTTGGCCAAGGCAGGCGGGTTGAACGCCAAGCCGAGCAAAAGCAAAAAGCCGGTAAGTACTAACTTGACTTCCGAGCTTCGAACCATGGATCAGAGTCCCTCAGGTATTGCAGACCACCGCGAAAAGTCGGCAACAAGCGAATTGTTACAGATCGGACACAAAAAATCAAGCGGCAAACGCGCGGGTCAGGCCGCCCGCCGCCGCCCGATCAGCCCGAGCGGGGTCTATATAAGTGAGCGCTAACAATGTCAATACTATCGACCAGCATTGGCATCGGCAACTGTCAAGGCAGTCATGTTGACGATCCGTCGCACAGTGGTGCTGGCTGTCAGGATGTGCACGGGCTTGGCGGCGCCGAGCAAAATTGGGCCGATCGCGATATTGCCCCCAGCCGCTGTCTTGAGCAGGTTGTAGGCAATATTGGCGGCATCAATATTGGGTAGCACCAGCAGGTTGGCAGAACCGGTGAGGGTGCTGTTGGGCATCTGCTCCATGCGGGCGGCCTCATCGAGCGCGACATCGCCGTGCATTTCACCATCCACCTCGAGCCAGGGGGCTTCCACCCGTAAAAGCGCCAGCGCCTGACGCATCTTGATGGCACTGGGCAATTGACTGCTGCCAAAATTGGAGTGACTGAGCAAGGCCGCCTTGGGCAGCAGACCAAAGCGCCGCATCTCCTCGGCTGCCATGATGGTGATTTCGGCCAACTGCTCGGCACTGGGGTCGTAATTAACATGGGTGTCAACCAGGAACACCTGTCGATCTGGCAGCATCAGTCCGTTCATGGCGGCGAAATTATTGACCCCGGGGCGCTTGCCAATCACCTGCTCAATGTAGTGTAAGTGCATCGAGGTATGGCCCCAGGTGCCGCAAATCATGCCATCAACATCGCCCTTGTGCAGCATCATGGCGGCAATCAACACCAGTCGCCGGCGCATCTCGATTTTGGCCATCGGGATAGTGACCCCGCTGCGCTCGGTCATCCGGTGGTAGCTCTGCCAGAAATCACGGTAGCGCGGGTCATTCTCGACATTGACCACCTCATAGTCCTGGCCGATCTTCAAGCGCAAGCCAAATTTTTCAATGCGCTGGGCGATCACGTCGGGTCGGCCGATCAAGGTGGGACGGGCCAGCTGTTCATCCACCACAATTTGGGCTGCACGCAAGACCCGCTCGTCTTCACCTTCGGCATACGCCACCCGTTTTCTGGCGGCACGCTTCACGGCAGTGAAGATGGGCTTCATGATCGTGCCCGAGGCATAGACAAAGCTTTGCAGGCGCTCGCGGTATGCGTCCATGTCGGAGATCGGGCTTTGCGCTACCCCACTATCGGCCGCAGCCTTTGCTACCGCAGGGGCAATCTTGATCATCAAGCGAGGATCAAAGGGCTTGGGGATCAGGTAATCGGGTCCAAAGGAGAGTTGTTCGCCGGCGTAAGCGGCGGCCACCACCTCGCTTTGCTCGGCCTGGGCCAACTCGGCCATGGCACGCACCGCAGCAATCTCCATCTCATCGGTGATGGTGGATGCGCGGGCATCAAGAGCGCCACGAAAAATGTAGGGAAAGCACAGGACGTTGTTGATCTGATTGGGGTAATCGGTGCGCCCTGTGGCCATGATGATGTCAGCACGTGCCGCACGCGCTTCGGCGGGATCGATTTCGGGATTGGGGTTGGCCAGTGCAAAAACAATTGGCTTGGCCGCCATGCGTTTGACCATGTCGGCCTTGAGTACGCCTCCAGCCGATAGGCCAAGAAAAATATCCGCTCCCTCAATGACTTCGCCAAGCGTTCGGGCGCTGGTCTTTTGTGCGAACTGGCGCTTATCCTCGTCCATCAGTTCGGTGCGGCCTTCATACACCACGCCAGCCAGGTCGGTTACCCAAATGTTCTGGCGTGGCATGCCCAACTTGACCAGCAGCTTGAGGCAAGCCAGCGCGGCTGCACCAGCGCCTGAGGTCACCAGCTTGCTCTTGGTCAAATCCTTGCCAGCGACCTTCAGCCCGTTGAGCAAGCCTGCCGCCACCACGATAGCCGTGCCGTGCTGGTCGTCATGGAAGACTGGGATTTTCATGCGCTCGCGCAGCTTGCGTTCAACATAAAAACAATCCGGCGCTTTGATGTCTTCCAGATTGATGCCGCCGAAAGTTGGCTCCAGCGCCGCAATGATGTCCACCAGTTTGTCCAGGTCCTGTTTTTCATTGACCTCGATGTCAAACACATCGATGCCCGCAAACTTCTTGAACAGCACGCCCTTGCCTTCCATGACGGGCTTGGAGGCCAGTGGGCCAATATCACCCAGGCCGAGCACGGCTGTGCCGTTGGTGATGACCGCGACCAGGTTGCCGCGGCTGGTGTACTTGTAGGCCGCAGCCGGGTCTTTGGCGATTTCCTCACAGGGAACCGCCACGCCAGGCGTGTAGGCCAAGGACAGGTCGTGCTGGTTGGTCAGTTGCTTGGTCGCAGCAATGGAGATCTTGCCAGGCGTTGGAAACTCGTGGTATTCCAGCGCAGCACGGCGCAAGGCGGCGCGCTTCTCATTGGGGGTCGTCATCGAAACACTCCTGCAAGAAACAGTCTTGTGGCCGGGGCCGCACAAGGTGCTTCGTTCCGTCAGCCGTCTAGGGGGGGTCGTATTTTAAGCCCGCATCAAGGCCTCGATCTCATCTATGCGCACCGGCACCTTGCGAGAGATCAGCTCGCAACCCTGTTCCGTGACGATCGCATCGTCTTCAATACGGATACCGATATTCCAGAACTCCGGGGGAATTCCCTCGCTGGGCCGCACATAAAGGCCGGGCTCGATGGTCAAGACCATGCCTGGATGCAAGATTCTGCTGGGCCGGTCCCGGATGACTTCGCCGCTGAGCGGGTCGAGGCGTTCGCCAGCCACGCCCAGCTCGGACGGTTCCACATAACTGCCACAGTCATGCACATCCATGCCCAACCAATGGCCGGTGCGGTGCATGTAGTGGGCAAAGTAATGGCGGTTATGGATGGCATCGTCAAGCGTGCCATGCTGATTCTGGTTGAGCAGCCCAAGGTCAAACATGCCCTGGGTCAGCACCCGCACTGCCGCTTCATGCGCATCGGTGAAGCGCGCGCCAGGCCGGGTGGCTTCAACAGCGGCCTGCTGCGCCGCCAGCACCAGCGCATACAGGGCGGCTTGTGGCCCGCTGAACCGCCCGCTGGCAGGGAATGTGCGTGTAATGTCGCTGGCATAGCCATCGAGCTCGCAACCGGCGTCAATCAGCACCAGCTCACCATCCCGAATCGGTGCGTTGTCGGCGCGGTAGTGCAGTACACAGGCATTGGCGCCAGCCGCAACAATCGAGCCGTAGGCAGGGTATTGCGAGCCGTGGCGGCGAAATTCGTGCAGCAGCTCGGCGTCCAGGTGGTATTCGCAGACCTGCTGGCCATCGCGCAGCATGCGCGCGCACAGCTGCATGGCGCGGATATGCGCGCCCGCGCTGATTTGAGCGGCCCGTCGCATGACATCCTGCTCATGCTTGTCCTTGAACAGGCGCATTTCATCCAGGATGGCGCACAAGTCGCGTTGCGAGTCCGGACAAAGCGCGCCATAGCGAACGCGGGCCCTGACCGATTTGAGCCAGCCGTCAATGCGTCCTTCCAAGCCGGCATGGGTGGCAAAAGGAAACCAGACGGTAGCCTTGTTCTCCAGCAACTTGGGCAGGCGCTGATCCAGCTCGGATACCGGATAGGCGGCATCCACCCCGAGGGCGGCTGGCGCGGCCTCTGGCCCCAGCCGAATCCCATCCCAGATTTCCCGTTCCAGGTCCTTGGGGTTGCAGAAAAGGGTGGTGTGGGCATCGCTACCGATGACCAGCCAGGCGTTGGGTTCGCCAAAGCCGCTCAGGTAATGAAAATAACTGTCAAAACGAAACAGGAACTCGCTGTCACGGTTGCGCTGCCGCTCGGGTGAGGTGGGCACAATGGCCAGCGCATCGGGGCCCAGCTGGGCGGCCAGCCGGGTGCGGCGTTGGGCGTAAAGCTCTGAGTTCATGAGGCCGTCATTTCATTGAGTTGTGCCAGACGCGCCGGGGTGCCGACATCGGCCCAAGCCCCGGTGTACAGCTCGGCGCTGACCCGTCTATTGTCCATGGCCCGGCGCAGCAAGGGGGCCAAGCCGGCCTTGATGCCCTGTGGATTGCCCGCAGCAATGTCGGACCAGGGTGGGCAAAAGAGTTCGCGACGGTAGAGCGCAATGGTACTGAAGGTAAAGCGCGGCACGGTTTGCGAGGCATGCTGATTAAGTGCCAAGCCATCCTCAGACAGACCAAAATCTCCGGCCGGATTATGGGGCGGATTGGGCACCAGCCACAGGTGGGCCAATTTGTCGCTTTGGGCAAAACGAGCCACAGCCTGTGGCTCAAATCGAAAGTCTGGGACATACACATCGGCCGCCAGCGCCCAAAACACCTCACCCAGATCGGGCAGCACCCGCGCAATCCCGCCCGCCGTTTCAAGCGCTGCGCCAAAGTCCAGCCCCTCCTGCGAGAAGTGGATCGACAACGGGCGCCCCTCGGCCTGCGGCATGGCTCCAAAGTAGTCGGGAATCTGCTCGCCCAGCCAGGCGGTGTTGATCACCAAGTCGGTGAAGCCGCCGCGCGCCAGCGCATCGACCAGCCAGCGCAGCAAGGGCTGCCCGCGCACCTGGAGCAGGGGCTTGGGCCTGGAATCGGTCATCGGACGCATGCGCTCGCCCCGACCTGCGGCCAGCAGCATGGCTTTGATGGGTGGGGCGCTCGGGTGCACAGCCCGCACTTTAGTGCATGGCTCATCAGTCGGCCATCTGGTCGCCGGTAGAATCATGGGTTTTCCCTTACTCACGCCCTCTCAAGCAGCCCATCATGGCAAACACCCGACAGATGGCCAACGCAATCCGAGCGCTGGCAATGGACGCAGTACAACAGGCGAACTCAGGTCATCCGGGCGCGCCCATGGGGATGGCCGAAATGGCCGTGGCGCTCTGGTCGCAGCACCTCAAACACAGCCCGTCCGACCCGCATTGGTTCGATCGAGACCGCTTTGTGTTGTCCAACGGACATGCCTCGATGCTGTTGTACGCCTTGCTGCACCTGAGCGGCTACCAGTTGCCAATGCAAGAGCTGAAAAACTTTCGCCAACTGCATAGCAAAACAGCCGGTCATCCCGAAGTGGGGCATACGCCAGGTGTGGAGACAACCACTGGACCCTTGGGCCAGGGCCTAACCAACGCGGTGGGCATGGCGCTGGCAGAAAAGTTGCTTGCTGCCGAATTCAATCGCGATGGGCACGCAATTGTGGATCACCACACCTATGTGTTCCTGGGTGATGGCTGCATGATGGAGGGCATCAGCCATGAAGCTGCGGCGCTGGCCGGCGTCTGGAAGCTCAACAAACTGATCGCCCTCTATGACGACAACGGTATCTCGATTGATGGCCAAGTCAACCCCTGGTTTGGCGACAACACCGCGCTGCGATTTACCGCATATGGCTGGAATGTGATCGGCCCGCTCGACGGCCATGATGTGGCCGCTGTCAGCGAAGCCATTGCGCGCGCCAAGGGTTCGGACAACCAGCCCACCCTGATCATCTGCAAGACGGCCATCGGGCAAGGCTCGCCGAACCGGGCCAACACCGCCAAGGCGCATGGCGAACCGCTGGGCGCCGAAGAGATCAAGCTCACCCGTGCAGCATTGGATTGGCCGCACGAAGCTTTTGTGGTGCCCCAGGATGTGGCCGATGCCTGGAGCGCGGTGGCGCGCGGTAGCCAGGCGCAGGCAGCCTGGGACAAAAAATTCGCCGCCTACCGCGCCACCCATCCGGCCCTGGCCGCAGAGTTTGAGCGACGCATGCGGGGAGACCTGCCCAAAAACTTTGCCCAGGTTGCAGTTGATGCGTCTGTTTCGGCCCACAGCAAGGCCGAAACCGTGGCCACCCGCAAGGCCAGCCAGATCGCCTTGGAAGCGTTCACCGAAGCCCTGCCCGAACTCCTGGGCGGCTCGGCCGACCTGACCGGCTCGAACCTGACCAACACCAGCCACACCCCCAACCTGCGCTTCAGTGCAGACGGCGATGGCAATGGTGGGCGCCATATCAATTACGGGGTGCGCGAGTTCGGCATGGCCGCCATCATGAATGGACTGGCCCTGCATGGCGGCTACATCCCTTACGGCGGCACCTTCCTGACCTTCAGTGACTATTCGCGCAATGCCCTGCGCATGGCCGCGCTGATGAAGCAACGGGTGATTCATGTGTTCACCCACGACTCGATCGGTCTGGGCGAGGACGGCCCGACCCACCAGTCGGTGGAGCACGCGGCCAGCCTGAGGCTGATCCCCAATCTGGATGTCTGGCGCCCGGCGGACTCGGCCGAGACAGCCATCGCCTGGGCGGTGGCGCTGGAAAACCGGCACAAACCGACAGCGCTGCTGCTCAGCCGGCAAAACATTCCCTACGCCGCCAAGCGGGACCTGGGCAATATCAGCCGCGGGGCCTATGTTCTGTCCGAGCCGGCGGACCTGGGCCTGAAGAAAAAAGCCCAACTCGTGCTCATTGCCACCGGCTCCGAAGTCGCGCTGGCGCTCAAGGCGCAGGAGGAGCTGGCGCGCCGTGGCATTTCGGTGCGCGTGGTTTCCATGCCCAGCAACACCACATTTGACAGGCAAAGCCTGGCCTATAAGCGCAGTGTGCTGCCTGATGGCCTGCCCCGGGTGGCGGTGGAGATGGGCGTGACCGAGGGTTGGTGGAAATACGGTTGCGCCGCAGTGGTTGGCATCAACTGCTACGGCGAATCAGCGCCAGCCAATGTCTTGTTCAAGCATTTTGGCTTTACGCCGGAAAATGTGGCCGATACCGTGCAGGCGGTGCTTGGCAAGTGACACCCCACCCTGGTCCAGGCCGGGGCGAACAAATTTTTTCTGGAGAGACTCATATGACCATCAAAGTAGGCATCAACGGCTTTGGCCGCATCGGGCGCAATGTGCTGCGCTCAGCGGTACAGAATTTTCCCGACATCGAGATCGTTGGCATTAACGACCTGCTCGAGCCGGACTACCTGGCCTATATGCTGCAGTACGACAGCGTGCACGGCCGCTTCAAAGGCGAGGTGAGTGTGTCGGGCAACACCCTGAGCGTCAACGGTAAAAAAATCCGTCTGACCCAGGAGCGCGATCCGGCCAATCTGAAGTGGGCCGATGTTGGTGCCCAGGTGGTGATCGAGTCCACCGGCCTTTTCCTTGACAAGGCCACTGCCGAAAAGCACCTGACTGCCGGGGCCAAGAAAGTCATTATGTCCGCCCCATCAAAAGATGACACCCCGATGTTTGTCTTTGGCGTCAACGACAAAAGCTATGCCGGGCAAGCCATCATCAGCAATGCCAGCTGCACCACCAACTGCCTGGCCCCAGTGGCCAAGGTGCTCAACGACAAATGGGGCATCAAGCGCGGCCTCATGACCACCGTGCACGCGGCGACGGCCACCCAGAAAACGGTGGATGGCCCCAGCAACAAGGACTGGCGCGGTGGCCGTGGCATTCTGGAAAACATCATCCCCTCCTCCACAGGTGCCGCAAAGGCCGTGGGCGTGGTCATTCCCGAGCTGAACAAGAAACTCACCGGCATGTCTTTCCGCGTGCCCACCAGCGATGTATCGGTGGTGGACCTGACGGTCGAGCTGAACAAGGAAGCCGACTACAAGGACATCTGCGCCGAGATGAAGGCTCAAAGCCAGGGTGCCTTGAAGGGCATTCTCGGCTACACCGATCAAAAAGTGGTGGCTACCGATTTCCGTGGTGAGACCTGCACCAGTGTGTTCGATGCCGAAGCCGGCATTGCGCTGGACAAGACCTTCATCAAGGTGGTGTCCTGGTATGACAATGAGTGGGGCTACTCCAACAAGTGCCTGGAAATG
>JAFMJA010000187.1 GCA_017853735.1 Burkholderiaceae bacterium
CGGTCAAGGTATGGGACCAGCGCGCCTACCAGGATTACGACGACTCGCAGGAACTGGGCACCCGCAACATCAAGGTGGCACTGAGACGGCTGCGCCGCTTTGCCCGCGAAGGCCATGAGCTGGAGCTGGACCTGCCCGACACCATCCGCGCCACTGCCGCCAATGCCGGTTACCTGGACATCAAGATGGTGCCCGAGCGCCACAACAATGTGAAGGTGCTGCTGCTGATGGATGTGGGCGGCACCATGGACGAGCATATTGCCCGGGTGGAAGAGCTGTTTTCAGCGACCAAAACCGAGTTCAAGCACATGGAGTTCTATTACTTCCACAACTGTGTCTATGACTTCATGTGGAAGAACAACCGGCGCCGCTATGCCGAGAAGTTTCCCACCTGGGACATCATCCGCAAGTACAACAAGGACTACAAGCTGATCTTTGTCGGTGACGCCACCATGAGCCCCTACGAAATCCTTCAGCCCGGCGGCAGCGTGGAATACAACAACGAAGAGGCCGGCGCCGAATGGCTGCAGCGGCTGACCCACGCCTTCCCCCGCTTTGTCTGGATCAACCCTGAACCGCAAGGGGTGTGGCAGTACCGCCAGAGCATTGCCATCGTCCAGCAGCTGATGGGCCAGCGCATGTATCCGCTCACCTTGAAGGGCATCGAGGAAGCGATGCGACTGCTGACCAAGTAGCGCCCGGCCCGACTGCAGCAGGTCTGCCTGTGCGCCGCCTGCACCCCCTCAAGCGCGCAGCGATCTGAGCGCCAGCACCAGCAGGCTGAGCAGACCGGCTGCCAGCGACAGACCAAGCCAGCCGCGCCGCAGGGCCAGCGCCCGGGGTGAACGACCGCTGAAGTTGTACTGAAAATGCTCGGACTGCACACGATCTGCTGCAACGCCGCGGGCCAGCAGACAGGCTTCAGCCGCATCCATCATGGCCCCGGGGCCGCACACCATATAGTGGGCCTGAGCGGCCAGGGGTGCCACCGCTTCATGCGACAAGGCCAGGGCCAGACCCGTGGCATCGAGCCGACCCACCAGGCCGGTCCAGCCCTCTGGAGGTGATTCGACCATGGGCAGCAGCTGAAAATCAGCCAACTGCCCGCAAGCGCAGAGTGCTTGCAGCGACACCATCTGGCTCACATCGTGCTCGGCATAGACCAGACGAATTGGCCGGCGTTCGCCTTGCTGGACACTGGCCGAAAGCAGGCTGATAAAGGGGGCGATGCCAATCCCGCCAGCCAGCATGACGATCGCCGGCGCCGATGCGGGAATGGCGAAATTCCCATAGGGCCCATCCACATACGCCACTGTGTTGCTGGCCGTATTAGGCAAGGCCCGGGTGAAATCGCCCGCCTCTTTGACGATGAAGCGCAGCTGGCCGGATGGCTCGGGCACCGAACTGATCGAAAACGGGTGGTCCTGGTACGGCGCCAACGAGCCGAGCTTGAGCCAGGCAAATTGGCCGGCAACGAACTTCAAAGGTTTGCCAGCCAGGGGGCTGATCTCCACTTCCCAGATTTTTTGTGCCAGCGCGCTCACCCGGTTCAGGTGATAGGCTCGCCTGGACTGCCACCAGGGGCGCCAGAGATAGACGCCCAGCCAGGAGGCGACTGCCAGCATGGCCAGCGCCCACCAGTACCACCTGAGCCAGGGCAATTGCGCATATCGGCCTGACTCCAGGGTATGGTGCAGGCCCAGGCCCAGCACCCCCAACGCCAGCAGCCCGTGCCACAGGCGCCAGCGGTCATAGTCGCGGCTGCGCGCCTGCCCCAGCGCCATGGCCACCAGGCTCATCAGCAGCGCCAGCGCCAGCAGCGCGGTAAACAAGCCCCAGGAGCCACCGCTGATGCGCAAGGCCTGGGCATAGCTGTCATCCCAAGGCTTTTGCGCACTGCCCCACAAGCTGTAGAGGAAGGGATGCAGCACCAAAAAAACCAGTGCAGTGCGAGCGAGCAACTGGTGTGCCTGCATGGCCAGGTCGCTGCCCAAGGCCCGCGAGATGGGGCGAAATCGGCCCAGCAGAAAAAATTCCAGCAACACCGCGGTAAATCCCACCATCGCCAGACCGGAAGCCAGGTCGTCGCGCAGGGGTCGTGGGGGCAGGTCCTGGGAGTTGGGCAGCACCCAGCTCATCAGCAAGGGGACGCACAAAAGCATCAGATAGCACAGCGCGAAGATGAGCAGGCGTTTCATGGGCGGCGCTTGTCCAGGGGCTTGTGATGAATCTCTCTCATGAATGAAGCTGGTCGCTCGACAATTACAATGACCGGGTGCCGCCGTAGTTCAATGGATAGAACGAGCGCCTCCTAAGCGCTAGATACAGGTTCGATTCCTGTCGGGGGCGCCAGATTTCTTATTTCCCCGTGGCAGCGCTGTTGGCCACTGGCGGACCGATTTCCTGGAACGGCCCCAGCGGATTGCGGCTTTGTTCCACCTCTTTGACTGCCGGCTGACCGCCCCAGCTGCGAAACACCACCAGATCGTTGACCATCAGCACCACCGCATTGAAACGAAAGCCGGTGGTTTCTGTATGACGGTTGAAATTGAAAAAATCAGCAAAGAAATTTCCCAGCCGCTCTTTCTTGAGCTTGACGACATTCATTTCCAGCCCCCGGCAGGCATCACGCGCTTCCAGGCAGGCCAGTACGCCAGGGTCCAGGTCTTCCCGCTTAAGCAAGGCAGACGGAACATAGCGGCGCACCACATCAGCATGGGTAAGGATGTTGGTGTTGGGGTGCTGCCCCGGCTTGAAGCCGTTCTTGTCGAGTTCCTCGCGCTTGCTGAGCATGGGTTGCAGCGATTCGATGGCTACGCGCGCCTGTTCAAAGCTCTCAAAAGTTGAGGTTTCAGTGCGCGACTTGGGCAGCAAGGATGAGCAGGCGCCCAGCGCTGCCAAAGCAGGTATCAGAATAAGCAGCCTCCACATATGTTTCATTGTGAGGGCTAGTTTGCCTTATTGCTTGACTTCGGTCAAAAGCAGCAGAATTGTTTTGTTCTTTTAATTTAGGATCAGACCAAAGTCAATCACCCGAATCTCAAGGAAATTTCAATGCCATTTCCCTATCTGCGCAGGCTCTGGGCCTGGATGGCTTTGCCACTCATGCTGGCGACCAACCTGTGCTCGGCGCCAGCTTTTTCCCAAGCCACGTTTGTCCAGACGCCCTACAAAAATCCCAAGGCGCTGATCGACATCTACCTGGACGATCCGCGCAAGCTGGGTGCGGCGCTCAATTGGGTGCGCGGCGTGATGAACCCGCTGACCGAGGCGCCCTACAGCATGATTCCAGATGAAATCCCGATCATCGTGCTGATGCACGGCACCGAGGTAGTAACTCTGGCCAGGAAAAATGAGCAGCGTTACCTGGAGGTGGTGCAGCGCATGCGTTATTACGCTGACCTGGGAGTCAAGTTCAAGGTGTGCGGCCTGGCGATCAAGGACTATGGCTACACCGCTGACGATCTGCAAAGTTTTGTCGAAGTCACGCCCTCAGCCCTGACCGATCTGGTGCATTGGCAAAACCAGGGCTATGCCCTAGTGCCGGCCATCGTCAACGACAAGAAATTCTCCATCGAAGAAATCCGCTGACAAAAAACGGGCCGCCCCATCAAAGGATGACCCTCTTTGACAGATCGTCAGAGCGACATCAGGCGACGTAGCCCGGGTTGGGCAGCACACCCTCGATCTTGGGCATATTGAGCTGGCGCGGGCTGACCTTGCCGCCGCGCGCCTTGAACCAGGTCTCCACCACATCCCATATTTGCTTGTGGCCAGCAGACTTGGCCTCCTCGGCCACTGGCGCCCAGCCCGCCACCTTGTAGGTCTTGTCCGCCTCGATCGGCTTGCCTTTGAGACGCAAATTGTCTATGCGCTTACCCATCGCGGCCACAGGGTTGCAGGTGTAGCTGAGCCCACCCACTCGCACCATGTCGCCGCCCTGCTGATAGTAGGGGTCGGGGTTGAACAGGTTGTCACACACGTCCTCCAGTACGGTCTTGATCATGTCGCCTTTCATTTCAGAGACCGTGGCATAGGAATAGGTGGTGGCGGTCATGTCCATCAGCCATTCACGCGTGATTGGCTGGCCCGGCAGCAGGCTGGTGCCCCAGCGAAACCCGGGTGAGAAGGCCAGGTCGGCACCCTGCACATCGAGCATCGCGTCGAGCAGGAGCTGGTCGCCGGTACCATTGAAGTTGCCGCGACGGTATAAGGTGCCCTCGGTCACCGCCAGCACCTCGTTGAGCTTGGCTTCATAAGGCGAGCGCAGCTTGGTGATCAGTGCGTCCATCTCCCTGTCCGCGGGCAGCATGTTCGAGAACACCGGAAGCAGTTTGTAGCGAAAGTCGCTGACCTTGTTGTCCTTGACTTCGAAATCGAGCAGGCCCAGAAACTTGCCGTTGGAGCCTGCATTGGTGACGATGGTCTTGCCACCCTTGTTGGCCACCAGGGTGGCCACTGGCATGCCGTCGTGGGTATGGCCACCCATGATGGCGTCGATGCCACTGACCCGGCTGGCCATCTTTAGGTCCACATCCATGCCGTTGTGGGAGAGCAGGACGACCACCTGCGCGCCTTTGGCACGGGCCTCGTCCACCACCTTCTGCATATTGTCGTCCTGGATACCGAAGGACCAGTCCGCCACCATATAGCGCGGGTTGGCAATCGGGGTGTAGGGAAAGGCCTGGCCGATGATGGCGCAGGGCACGCCATTGATCTCGCGGATCACATAAGGCTTGAACACCGGGTCGCCAAAGTCGGCGGTCTTGACGTTCTGCGCCACGAAGTCGATCTTGCCGGCGAAGTCTTTCTCCACAATCTCCTTCACCCGCTCCATGCCATAGGTGAATTCCCAGTGGCCGGTCATCACATCCACGCCCAGGGCCTTGCAGGCCTCCACCATGTCTTGCGCATGGGTCCACAGCGACACCGCCGATCCTTGCCAGGTGTCGCCGCCATCGAGCAGCAAGGCACCCGGCCGGCTGGCTTTTAGGCGCTTGACCAGGGTCGCCAGGTGCGCGAAGCCGCCCACCTTGCCATAGCGCTGTGCGGCTTTCTCAAAGTCCAGATAAGTCAGGGCGTGGGCTTCAGGCGTACCAGGGCGGATCTTGGCCACCTTGAGCAAATGCTCGCCCACCAGATGGGGCAGGTTGCCCTTCATGCTGCCAATGCCCAGGTTCACATTGGGTTCGCGAAAGTAGATTGGCTTCAGCTGCGCATGGCAGTCGGTCATATGCAAAAAGGAGACCTTGCCGAACCTGGGAATGTCATACAGCCCGTTGGCCGCAGTGGCCGCGTCGGCCTCGGCATAACTGCCCAGGCCCATGCCCGCCATGGTGCCCGCGCCCAGCACCTGCATAAATTCGCGTTTTGAAAGATTCATGGTTGCATCACCGAGTGGATGAATGGTTCAGCCTTAGCTATAAAAAATGGAGAAGAGTTTGGCCTCTTCTCCATTGTTTGAAAACCGGGTGCTGGGTGATCAGGACACCGTGGCCTCATCGGTGCGGGTGTCGCCCTTGTTGTCTTTCCAGCT
>JAFMJA010000008.1 GCA_017853735.1 Burkholderiaceae bacterium
ATGGTGCGCATGATCCAGCGCGCCAAGGATGCCCGTTGCAGTGCGCTGGTGCTCACCCTGGACCTGCAGGTGATCGGCCAGCGGCACAAGGACCTGAAAAACGGCCTGACCGCGCCGCCCAAACTCACACTGCCCAACATACTTAACCTGATGACCAAGCCGCGCTGGTGTCTGGGCATGCTGGGCACCCAACGCCGCACCTTCCGTAACCTGGTGGGCCATGTCAAGGGCGTGAGCGACATGAAATCTCTGGCGGCCTGGACCAATGAACAGTTCGATCCCCGCCTGTCCTGGCCGGATGTGGCCTGGGTCAAGGAACAATGGGGTGGCAAGCTCATCTTGAAGGGGATTCAGGATGTGGAAGATGCCAAACTGGCATTGGCCAGCGGGGCGGATGCCATTGTGGTCAGCAACCATGGCGGTCGCCAGCTGGATGGTGCCCAGAGCAGCATTGAAGCCCTGCCCCCGATCGTGGCGGCCGTGGGATCACAGATGGAGGTCTGGATGGATGGTGGCATTCGCTCCGGCCAGGATGTGCTCAAGGCCTGGGCATTGGGTGCCCGCGGCACCATGATTGGCCGTGCCATGGTCTATGGTTTGGGCGCCATGGGCGAGCAAGGGGTCAGCAAGGCGCTGCAGATCATCCACAAGGAACTGGATATCACCATGGCCTTCTGCGGCCATACCAACATCCATCATGTCGACCAACGCATCCTGCTGCCTGGCACTTTCCCGGCTTAGGTAGCAGGTTCCACCCGCCAAGCTGCAAACTCCAGGAGAACGCCAATGAGCTCTGCTGTCACACCATTCGTTAACCACGAAAACCTGGATCCCCTGGCCTCCCGCTTGGTGGATGTTCCCAACCTGCCCTGGCGTGCCACACGTTTTGAAGGGATTGAGGTCAAACCCCTGCTGCGTGATTCAGGCTCGGGAATCGCCACGGTGCTCATGCGCATGGCGCCTGGCTCTGTTTTGCCAGACCATGAACATGTGCAGATTGAACAGACCTGGGTGCTGGATGGACATTTGGTGGACCGCGATGGTCCCGATGCAGGCATGGAATGCAAGGCCGGGCAGTACATCTGGCGCCCCTCCGGCAGCAGACATTCCGCCTGGTCGCCCAAGGGTGGAACCTTTCTTGCCATATTTCAGATCCCCAACAAGTTTTATGAGTCTGACCAACGGGTGACCGATATCAGCGGCCAGGACTGGGAAACTTTGTGGGGCCACTGCGCCACCTAGCGCAAGCAAGGCTGGCCCTGGATCGTCAGCTGGTGAGAGTGGGACAGGCATGAACCTCTCCAGCTTGATCGAGCACTTCGGTGAACCCACCATATTGGCCACAGGTGGCGTGTTGATTGGTGCGTTGTTTGGTTATTTTGCGCAGCGATCCAAATTTTGTCTGCGCTCTGCGGCCCTGGAGTTCTGGCATTGGCGCTTTGGCGAGAAGCTCGCCGTCTGGTTACTCACCTTTTCCAGCGCGCTGGTGGCAGTGCAGTGGTTGACACTGGCTCACCACATGGATGCCAGCTCAACACGACAGATCGCTGCCACCGGCAGTATTTCTGGCGCAATTGTGGGTGGACTGCTCTTTGGAGCAGGCATGATCTTGACCCGTGGGTGCGTAAGCCGCCTGCTGGTGCTGTCTGCGAACGGAAATTTGCGCGCACTCCTGTCGGGCCTTGTTTTTGCTGTCACCACGCAAGCTGCGCTTGCCGGCGTCTTGGCGCCCTTGCGGGAATCCATCAGCAGTTGGTGGCTGGTCAGAGGTGGAGATGCCAGAAATCTGCTGGCCATCACCCATTTAGGAAATGCAGGCGGACTAGCTGTCGGTATAGCCTGGCTGATGGCAGCGATTTATTTTTCACTACGAAGCGGCCAGGGCTTATGGAAATGGGTTGGCGGGATTGGTGCCGGACTGTCTGTGGCACTGGCATGGAGCTTCAACTACGAGGTATCCAGGCAATCTTTTCAAGTGATCCCTGTGCAGGGCATGACCTTCAGCGGTCCGTCGGCAGAATGGTTGATGCGATTGGTGGCCACTCCCGATCTTGAAATTGGCTTCAACTTCGGATTGCTACCGGGTGTTTTTGTCGGCTCCTTCCTGGGCAGTTGGCAGGCTAAGGAGTTCAAGATAGAGGGCTTTACCGATGGCCACAGCATGCCGCGCTACATTGCCGGGTCAATACTCATGGGTTTTGGCGCCATGCTGGCTGGAGGCTGTGCGGTAGGAGCTGGCATCACCGGGGGCTCCATCTTTGCCCTGACCGCCTGGATTGCCCTGGTCTGCATGTGGCTGGGAGCCGCTGTGGCCGACCGTTTGGTGGACCACTAATCCATCAGGTCGGGTGGCCAGAGGCAGTCGAGCCGCCGGCCCGTACATGCTCATGCCATTGGCTTCTGATCGAGCCCCGCGCATGCACCTCATAACCAACAATCTGCGCGTCCAGGAAAGCTGCAAAATCATGGCCATAGGTATGCCGGACAACATGCCACATGGCTCGCACACCCGGAAAAGCAGCAATTTGCTCCCTGATGGTTGCTTCATAACCACGGTAGGCGTCTTCGCTCAAAAGCCCTGCCAGATATTGTTGGTGCTGTTTTTCGCAGCCCATAAAGGTGGCTCTACAGAGGATGAAGAACTGGTGGAATTCCAAACTCTCCATTTTTTCCCGACCCTGGGCACCCTTTGCAAAGATCTCGCCCAAGCGGCTATCAGCAAGCATGGCGAAGTAGCTCAGCCAGTAGTCGGCATTCATCTGTAGGGCTGTGGCTTTTGTCACCTTCGTGTTCTGGTGCACCTGAATCCCGACAAAAATCAGGGAGGCGATCACCGCCACCGATCCAACGATTTGACTGAAGTTTGCCCAGTCAGCAAGAGTCATCACTGCTTCTCCAGCCCATGAGAAAACCAGAAGGACTGAACTGGCACGAGCAAAGCGGATAAGCTCATTCCCAGCCTATCTCAAGCCTTGATGTCGACCAGTTTCTGCATGAGTTTTTCCTGCACCTTGATGGATTTCAGGTTGGCCTTGAAATCGTAGCTGGCGAGGTGCTGGTCTGCCAACTGCTTGGTCACATCCACTTCGGGCTGTTTGGCCAAGCCATCCTGATCTGTCCTGGCTGTGCCTGAGTCGTTGACTTTTTGTGCCAGTGGCTTGGCCTCGCGCACCCTCACTTCCACGCCGCCACCCGGTGTTGATAGCTGTTGCGCTTCCAGCGCCGAGTAAGGCTTGGCCTGCCTGACCCCGTCTTTGGAGTCGCTGGTACTGCGCTGGTTGGCGATATTCTGGGCGCTGACCTCTACACGCCTGCTCGCAGCAGCCAAGCCTGACAGGGCAGAGTTCACGGCGTTCACCATCAAAGCACCAATTCAGTTTTCAGATTAAATGCGAGGGTCGCAAGAAGACATTGCCACTGTAGTGATGTTTGAACAGGGGAGTTTTGATTCAAATCACTGACACCCTTTGATTTCATAGGCCTTACTGGCCCCATAAGACCTATTCCTTTTTTCCGCCTTGGGCTTCCAGGCAAGCCAGCCGCCAGCCAGCCTCAGCCGCCTCAAGGCTTCCATCTTGCTGAAGTGCCTTTGATTTTTTCAGGTCGGCCTCCACCTTTCGCATGCCGGCCTCCACACATTTGTCTACCTCGCTTTTCTGACAGCCTGAAAGTATCAGGCAAAGCAGCACGACACACGTGGGTAATTGAAATTTCAGGCGCTGGTCTGAATTGCGCATTGCTGATCGATCCCAATGAAACCAAGATAAACCTTTGACACGGTATGTCTTGTACGATTTATTTGACCGAATCTGAACGCAAGAAATTCGGAATGACGGATTTGAGTTTGGCTTTCATACTGGCTATATCAAAATCGTTGGCCGCGACTTTAATCTGCTTGGCACTGGCATTACGGCCAGCCCGGAATCGATCGAGAATGGAACTGGTCATCTTGGGTTGATACAGGCCCTTGGCCTGGGGTTTGTCATCACCCTGCACGCGACCAATTTCCTCGATGGAACGGCCAAACTGAATGAAATTTTCACGGGTTTCCTGGTCCTGAGCCTTGACAAAGAATTCAGCCCCGAAAAATTCGCTGGCCTGATCATTGAAGCGAACCGGCGGTGACAGAAAAAAAGCAGTGGTAAATGACTGATAAAAAATATTTTTGTAGGTGTCCATATTCGCAACCCGGCTGGGCACCACAATCAGTTTAGGGGGATGGCGCAACTTTGAGTTGAATACAAAATCAAAACGCGTGACAAACTCCATGGTGCTATCGAGTTCAACCCGGGACAGAGAACTGGGCACCAATACCAGATCAAATTCAAACATGAACTCGGCTGGCAATATATCTGTCCAGGTCAAGTCAGCAATAATGACCTCCGATTCGGACCTGGCGGCGCGCAAGGCCTGTTTGGCTTGGAGCAAAGCCATCCCAGTGCCTTTGTTGTTCGGGGATTCCACCGAAATACACTGAATCCCGATGGGCGCCGTATTTCTGACCCATTTTCCAGCTGTACTCTGATGATCCAGATCGATCAGGGTGGTCAATTTACCGGCGACATGGGCAAAATAAGCTGCCAGATTTGCAGACACAGTGCTTTTGCCGACACCACCCTTTTGGCTGGTAATCAAAATCTTGAGTTTTGCAGGCATAGTGGCTCCTCTTTATCAGGCTGTGTTAATTCACAGTGACTTGTGTATAAAATGCCGGACGAGCATTTAATCACAAAAAAGTCTTTGGTGCATAAATTATCCAGAAAGCAGGTTATGTCAAATCCAAACCCCAAACTGGTCATGATGCGTTTCGACCCCCGTGGTGGCTGGGCTCAACCCAGCGACGAGCAGGTGGAGGCACCCCAAACTGAACCAGCACCCAATTTGCCTGAAGCCAAAGCTACGCCCGAAGCGGCGATGCCTGCAAACCCCAAACCAGTTCAACCCACTCCATTACCAACAAGATTTTCATCTGAATCACTCAATGAGCTGGGTGATTCGATCATGGCCGTCTTCAATTCACTGAAAATCAATGACCCGCGTCTCCAAGTATGGGAGCAGGTGAATACTGCAATTCGCCAGATGTCAGAAAAGCTCAGTGAGGTTCAGAGCCTGGAAAATCGTCTGGTATCCGTCCGCCAAGAGATTGAAGATCTTCGTGGGCAAACCTCAAATTTGGTGAACACAGCCTATCAGAATGAAGTGGACGTGAATGCCACATCCAAGCTGAGAGTACAGGTGGCAGAAGCATTAAATATGAAAATTACCAAGGTGCTTCAAGGCTAATCATGCGCACAGGTATTTTGCGCGCCTTTGCCGGCATATTGACGCTTGCAAACTTGGCCGCATTTCTTGTGGTCAGTTATTTCATCTGGGAACATGCCGGAAACCTGGACTGGCTGCTCAAACTGCCTTGGAACTCTTTTCTGACAGAACTTTCAGATATTTTCAAACTTACCGATTTATCCGCAGCCAGTGTCTGGCTGGCCTGGATGTGCTTGAGCATAGCGCTTTGTCTGGTATGGTTTTTTTTAAGAATTTCCCTTGCCAATGCTCTCCCCTCATCTCAAGGGGAAAGTCCCAACCCGGTTGAGGTTCGACAAGTGGCCATTGAGTCTCAACCAGAGTTCCAGGAAAAGCTCAAACTGCTCAATCGGTGGCTTAGCTAGGCGGCTAGATTGATGCGCCAAGAACAAGTGGTTGCCAGCGTGGGGCTCTCACTCAACAACAAAGCTGCAGGCACCAGGTCCTGGGTTATTCAGTGTTTGTAGTCTTCACCCAGACGGTCAATCTGTCGGACCAGGGCCTCAAATACATCAACACCGACACCACCCAGATTCTGGTCAAACTGCAGTGAGTCACGGGTGCATTTGGCAGCAATCGCTTCTGGAACAGGCAAAGGTTCACCCATGCTGAGCGTCGCCATCTGTATTTCGCAGGCTCGCTGAAGGGTCCACAATATTGCAAATGCCTCAGGAATGGTTTTCCCCCATGACAACAGTCCATGGTTGCGCAATATCACCGCCTGCCTGCTGCCCACGCTTTTGAGAACCCGCGGCCCTTCTTCCCTATGAACGGTGATGCCCTCAAAGTCGTGATAGGCCACCATGTCATGCAGTTGTGCAGAATAGAAGTTACTTTGTGACAAACCTGCTTTCAAAGAGGCCACAGCCACTCCGGCAGTGGTATGCGTATGCATTACACAATGTGCATCTTTGATTCCATCATGCAAGGTGGAGTGCAGCACAAAGCCAGCGGGATTGACGGGGAATTTGGAGCCATCCAGGATTTCACCCTTTGAGTTGATTTTGACCAAATTTCCAGCCGTCACCTCGCTGTAATGCAAGCCGAACGGATTGATCAGAAATTGATTGTCTTTGCCACTCACACTTTCGGGCAAGCGCAGGGTGATGTGGTTGTAGATCATCTCGGTCCAGCCAAGCATGGCAAAGATCCGATAACACGCGGCAAGCTGCAAACGTGCCGACCATTCCTCGGGGCTCAATGAAAGTGGCATGCTCAAAATCAGTTGACTCAGTTGATCAAAGAGAGAATTTACTAGCGCAACAATGTCCTGAGGGCTAGTTTATCCAAGTCCTGACCCGCACTGCCGCATTGCTCCAGAGCCATTTGGCAGCAACCTGGAAGTTCTCAACCGGCTCACAAACTGGATGCCCCGGCTAACGAAATTCGGTATGCCCCCAGCTTGATGTTAAGTTTTCTGCTTAAGGTCGCTCTTTGTCGCTCTTTGAATGAACGCGTCAGCGTTTTGAGAAAACCTTATTTGGCACAGACTTTTTTGTGTATTGTCATCAGAGCAGTGTCTGGCGGAACATCGTTCCAGGCTGCCGGGGTGTTGCTCCGCATCAAAGTTTCACCTTTAGCCATACGCTCAGCGTGATAAGTGAATGAGGGCATCCTGACCCTCACCTGCTGGCAGTCATATTCATATGCGATTGACAAAGACAGAGCGCCATACCTGTCTGGCTGCTTCAGGTTGGTCATGGTTTGGACTTTGCGCAGCTCGCCCTCTTGACGGATGCTGGAGGGATCAATGAAAAATCCCATCCCATCAGATTCGCTGACCAGTTCCCAAGCTGCCCATAAATTGCCAGAGGCAAACAGCATCGCCAAGATGGCAGTAATCAACCGCATCGCCAACTCCTTTTCACATCAATTCCAGAATGTGAATACAAGCTTGAAGTGGTATTTTCCGGGTTCAACTTCACTCAGACCGAATTCAGCACAATTGCGATACTCGATCAACAGTCAGTTGGGAAAAATCTGTTGTGATTTGCCGAGGTTCAGATCACCGGGCAGCCCGATCGCATGAAGCGGCTAGCAATAGGCCCCCATTGCCAACCTGCTTTCAATCAGATGAACCGCGACGCCGGTTTGATCGCCATCCGTCTCGGTGCGGACAACCCATCCCCAGCCCTTGAGTTTGATAATGCCGGAATAGAGTTTTAATTCAATCTCGATTTCCAGATCATTGCCAACTTCCAATGAACTGTCTGTCTTGAAATAGAAGCCGGTGACGCTGACATCCCGGGTGAGGCCTGTAAGGCCATCAGCAATTACTGGCAACTCCACCTTCTCTCGAACATGTGCGCGAAGTTCTCGTCCCATGCCGCTAATTGTGGCTGGGAACAGATCACATCAAAAAGGGAGCAATGTCACGGATTTGTCCTAACTTCTATCTATGGGCTACTCCACCCATTTTGGAATGGAGTAAGAATTAGAGCCTTCAAGCGACCATTGTGATCCACCTTGTAAATCACGGTGGTGACATCGCGCTGGCACACAATCTGAGCAAGGCCGATTCGGGAGCGATTGCGAAGGCGCTGGCCTTTGCTGATGAATCAACAAGATTGATTAATCAACAAGATGTTTTCAAATCTTGTTGCAAGCATATGAAGTCACGGGTTCTATGATTTCTCTTTCGATGAAGGACCTGACATTGCATTGCTCTCCTATTGCTACAGCTCCCGCGATACAGGCTGGCACCGCCAATCCTTCAGTCTCCAAGCCAAGCTCAGCTGTGCATTCAGAGCCAAATTTTGCAGCGGTAGATCTGCAATCTCTTCCCATTGCCTGATTAATCATAGGCGGGATCGCTTTAAAGCAGATATTACGGGCTTGGTTTTTCGCCCAATTTGCAGCGTTGATTGCTGCCGCTTCAACTTGGGCGAAAAATGTATTCAAGTCATCTTGCGACCAGTTGTGATTGCCATCGCTCCAGACTTTATCCAACTTCTGTCGGTTGAGGCTCCAAGTGTCACAAGTAGATCCAGGCCCGTCGCCACCAAATCCGTAGAAGCGTACATTGGGGTAGCCGCAATCTGACTTGTTGTACACAATGCCATCACCGTTTCGTCCAGCCGCTTCAACAGAGCCGGGAAGTAAGAACGTACAAAGTAGAAAGAGTAATGCCAGAAATGACGAAGGCGTAGATGTTTTCATGGATGGACCTCTGCGTATTGCACCCTCTAGTTAGTTGAATCGGTTGACTGTTATGAGCTATTTGCTTGACTTCTCAGGGGTGACGTGAGTCAGGATCCGATGGTGGGATGCCCAACACTCTCTAATGAAAGCCATATGATTGACACTCGCAACGAACCTTTGCGCCAAGTAGTCACAACCCTGCTGCGACACGCTTTCAGTCACGCCGCGCATCATGGGGCTGTGTGAAGATTCTTTATGAGGTCCAGCCATAGGCTTTTGGCTACGGTCAGCAGGTGTTATGGCGGATATGGGGCTGTGCTCTATCTTGTGCTCGTTTATTGATTTTTGAGCATAAGCAGCGGTATCCAGCATCAAGCATGCAACAGAAAAAGTCACTGACATAAAAGGTAAAGCAATACGCATATGTCCTCGCAAGGTGGGCTGGTTATCGAGCACCTTATATCACTAAAGGGCCGCCAATTTGCTGCTAACATGAGCTTAAAGCATTACTGATGGAGACATAATGAAGCGCACTCTCAAATTTCATGGCTTTTTCAGCCTGATCTTTGTCCTTTTGCTTTCCGGATGCGGTACTGTTGATGTCCTCTCCAGCGCCGATAAAAAGATCAAAGATCACCATCTCTATGAAAGGCAGGGCATTGACATATTGGTCGAGAGTTCCAGCCTTAAAGCCACACTCATCAAAGACAAGGATTCCTTTGAACGGATCTGTCGCTCCCCAAATCCTGATTTTGCTTCTGGCCAGACAAGTGGCGTATCTGTTGGTTTAGGTCAAGGGCCTACGATAGGCACTTCATCAGGTGCGATGATTGATTCCCTTGGCGGGCGCTCTCCTGCGGTATTGATCACCCGTGAATTGATGTACCGCGCATGCGAACTGACGCTGAATCTTCAGGCAAACCCAGATTTATCAAAGGAAATTTACTGGCGCTTCCTCGGAACCATAGAGTTGGCAATCAAGAGCCAGACCGGCGCTGGCGCTCAGGGTAGCAGCGTCACATCTAACACAACCGCTCCTATGATGATGGCGCCAGCTAACGCAAATGTTCCCGGAATTTCTGGTAGTGGATATACACCCCCCTATGGAGACAACAGCGCTTATCCAAACCCAGCCAACAGCGGCCCTCCATTTGCCACAAACACTCCAGATCCCACGGTGCCATCAACCAATATTCCAATTCCGACATCGAATTCAGCAAATATGCCTGATGTTGGCCCCTTTCAGACCCCTCGTTAAGTAAGCAATATATTCACTGAACATTTATGCCATCCCGAATTCTTTGAGCAGAGACTCAGGTGTGATGGCACACTCATGGCGATCTGCATATATCACTTACTATTTTTTCGTGCTTTCGCAATATCATCTATTGTTTCGTTGATTGCTTTGCTAAGCGAGAGTAGTGAAAGTGACACTACGCCGTGAAGAGCGTCTAGGTGGAAAATATCTCGGACGCCAGCAATAACCTCTAACGCGTCGTCAATTCCCGCCATCAGAGCGATCAAGGCTAGCACCAAGCGAAGCGAGCTCCAACGGGTAAAAAATTCGCGCAGCAGCATCCAGCGATGCGTCCTTTTCAAATAAAATTTGCGTTTGGGATGCAAAGCATCTGCATAGATGCCAGCAATATATTAGCAACCATTAGCAATTTTTTCGATCTGCAAAGGTGTCCCAGGCGGAATAACAGGCTCTCCTTTTTCATTTTTGGTTGGGGCACCCCATCCACCGGTAATTTTGTATTCTGGCTTGTGTGTGCAGCGGAATGGATATGGAGGGCCTGCATATTGACCTTTTAGACTTCCCTCACTTGTTGCTGCTAATTCTTTACCCATTTCTATTAACCATGATGCAGTTGCCACTTGAGCTCCGGCGTAAGCCCCAGCTGCAAAAGTTGTTTCTTCAATAGCAACTCCAGCAATTCCAAAAACCCCCCCAGTCAAGGCAGTAAAAGCAATCGATCCGACAACCTCCACAACGGGCAAAGCACAATCCCAATTTGTTCTTGTTTCTGTTCCATCTTTTGAAATATTTGCCTGAATAGTGAACCAAACAGCGCCTGTATTTCGCTCAAAAAATTGACCCGGTTTAATAGTATCGTAATATAAGCAACCGACCTGAGAGAGTGCAATTGACAGTGGCCAAATTGTATTGTTCCAGATCTTGAATCCCGGACTCTTATTTTTTGGATCCTCGTTTTCCCGCTGGATTTCAGCATCCGACATTATTCGAAAACGCGTATCAGAACGTTGAACTATCGAAAAGTTAACATATGAGGTGCCGGAACTTTTGTAAGAATCAACTTCGCTTCCATTTCCCTTCCAGACCCACGGTGGCTGAAAGGGATTGGACCGCACACTATTCGTTACATATTCCCCAAACCTAGCACTGATTTGTGTGACAAGGCAGCCACCTCGGCTTACAGGCGCATGAGAACTAGATGGCTGTATTCCGTTTCTTACTACCATTGCGGGCTCAATATTCCAAACATCCGTCTTGCAGCCAGCATATTCAACTACAACTACGCCCTTGCTGGTTGAGTAGTTATTGATGTGCACACGATCATAGGCATAGGATTTAGTCACAAGCACTGATAAGCCTATTAATAGAAATACTAAAAAAGAGATTTTTTTGGAAAGATAAAGCAATTTAGTCTCCATTCAATTTAAAAATTTTGCTCCGATTTTTTCTATCAAAACTGCACATCGTGTTTGGGTATTGCTTTATTTTTAAAGTGCTTTGCCAGTCATGACTAGCGATTGGATATTAGCATCTATTGCCTGCTTGAATTCGGCTTTGGTCGCACCCCTGCTGACATGGCACCCTGCTTGAAATAATTCTCCTGGAATCAGCGCAGTTGCCCCAATTTATCCTGGGCTGCAAGATCCTGCGCGCGATCAGCGTCTTCTTGTAACAAAAGTCGCTCCGCCATCATCGACTCTGCTGCGAACCGCACCGCAGCCACATAGGCTGCGTGCGTGGCATAACGCTCCTCTAATGAGGGTCTTGGGTCATTTGTCGCCTGGCGTTGGACAGTTGTCTTGGCAAACGGAACAACAGCACCTTGAAGTGGAAAGAGCGCATCCGGCCCAAATCCTGCCGCGCGTGGATTCCAGCCAGTGTAGGTGGCTTGGGGTACTGCCAATGCAAGCTGCCGAATGCCTGCAATCGACATTCCATCGGCATCCGAACGGGGCACAAAGACTGGGTAGCGGCCCAATTGCTTGGGAGGCATTACCGAATGGTCTGCAAAACCTGCCGGAGTAAAAATGCCCGAATAGGGCAAGCCCGGTATACCCGCTGGCACTGCTGCTTTGGCATCGACCAGGGTGCCATGTGCGCGCATTGGAACCCGACTTGCGGGGGGTTCCCTGCCATTGACCAGCCACTCTTGCATTGCAGTGAGCAAAGCCCTCATCACAGGCCCATTGTGGGCTGGATTAACCGGCAATGCCATAGTTTCAGCGCGTTTGATAAGCCCACCCGCATTGGCGTAGTGCGGCGTTCCAGTGAGCATGTAGGCACGCACGTCAGACGGCAAGTCCAAATGATTGCCGGCAAGATCTGTCACCAACAATGAGGCGCGAGAGGCCCACCATTCATGCTCGCTGTCTGTCTGCATCACCCGCGGGCAAGTTGTGTTCAGCCGGCAACGAAGCATTAGGCTGTCGTATCGACCGCTGAGTGGATCGTTCATCGCCACATACGTAAAAGGAAATAGGTCAACCTGCCAGGCAGGATCTTCCAGGTGTCGGCCGTTGCGGTTGATCAGGCCAAAGCGCACATTCGTGGCCATCCTGCGTCCACCAGCCACATGAGGCATTAGTCCGTCAAACACCTTTCGACCTAGTACATCCTCGTTAAACCCCAAGTACAGAAAATCACGTAGAAATCGACCAGACTGAGACACGCCAAAACCAATGGACCGCTGGATGGAAGATCGACCATGAAGCGCGAGAGGGTTACTTTCGTTACCTTCACGGCGCAGGAAAGCAGTGATGTCGCGTACAGCAGCGAAACCTATGCCCAGCACCAGTGGGTCAGTGGCGGTGTAGCTCACCTCATAGAGAGCGCCAGCGTCAAATCCAGTCTGGGGCCTTTGAATTTCTAGGGTCTTAGATCCTGTGGCACGAACCGCTAATCCAGTGGGACTCTGGCGCGGAAGGTCCCAGCGTTGGCGCACTGACACCGCGAGGTTGGCCGGGTTGGCCAAAGACCACTGCAATGTTGCAGTGGCTGGATTACGGGTATGGTCGAATACGAACTCCTCTCGAACTGACCCAGTTACCCCGCGCAAGGCAGGCCCCTGAAGCGCCATTTGTCCGGGCAGGGAACTCAGGTCGGCCTGCCACCCTATCCACAACTGGGTATAGCCCTGTCTCTCGAGAAAACCATTACCCGGGTTGCCCTTGTCCAAGGTATTGGGGTCAGGTGCATCATTGAAAAGTTGCGGGCCAATCTGGCGGCCGCGGTTGGGCACATCCACCAGCAACGTGCCGTTTCCGCGGTTTGGGTCTAAAGGGCGAAGCAGCACCACATCGGCTGTCGCCTCGACTCGACCGCTTTGGTTGCGAGGGGCTTTGTCAATATCGACGAGGACCGCATTACGGGGATCAGCAGGGTCAAGCGCAATCGTTGCGCGAGCGCGCAACTTCTCGTACACACCAACCGCACCAAAACTGCGGCCTTCATAGGCGGGCTTGCGTTCAAGCACTTCAAAGCGGACAACCTGCGCCTGAGCAGAATGGGCAGATAAAAATAGCAGGGCCCAAAGAGCACATCGGTTAAAGAGATTCCAAAAAGTCAGCATCGGCAACTTTCTTTCTTAGATGGCTAGACCTATTAGGGCAATTGAGCATGCTTGTGGCGCGTATAAACGCTGAGCGCTGCAGATGTGTCACCCTAAATCGCACAAATTATCTGTAATTTTTTTTCAAGCAGAGTGTCGGGAGGGACGTCGTTCCACTCGCGGGGCTCGCTCGTCTTCCACAAAGTATCGCCAGTCGCCATAGGCCCCGAGTGGGTGGTCAGTGAAAGCAGCCTGCTTCTTTCTTGCTTGCAATCAAATTCCTCCCGTGCGCGCAGCGACAGATCACCATCAATATGTCTTTCCTTTAAATCCTGGATCGACCATACCTTGCGCAAATCTCCATCCTTGCGAACGGTTGTGGGATCAATGTAAAAAACCACATCTGCAGTTTCTCCAACCCTTACCCACTCGGACCAAGCACCGCCTGACGCAAAAAAGAGTACCAATAGGGCGATGAATTTCTGCATAGAAAAACTCCTTTGCCCCGCAGTCTAGCGTCAGGCCATTATGTTGGCAATTTGCTGAATCTTTCGCGGCATGCACTACAAGATGCTTATCCCCTGCTAACCCTCCAATCCCTCTGGTTGGTCTGGTTTTGACAAATATGGCGCTTTTCCGTCGGAATTTCAGCACCTACCAAGCCATACCGTTGCTCAATAGTTTTAAGCCTACAAGCGTGTGGCGCTAACATATGGTGATGACTCAAGTTGATTTCATCCGAGGTCGCACCCGTATGTTTGGCATCGTCGGCGATCCGATCGCTCAGGTACGTTCGCCCGAAATGATCACCTGGGAGTTCCATCGTCGGGGCATCGATGCTGTGCTCGTGCCCATGCAGGTGCCAGCGGCAGAGTTTGATGCCATCATGTCAAGCTTGATGCGCCTGCCCAATTTCGATGGCTTTGTGCTGACCATTCCGTTCAAAACCCGGGCGCTGGCTTTTGCCGATCAACTTGGCTTGCAGGCGCAGGTATTGGGCGGCGTCAATTTTCTGGTGCGTCGCTCAGATGGACGTTGGTGCGGGGATATTCTTGACGGCATGGGCTGTGTATCAGCCTTTCTGAGCCGCGGCATCCCGATTGAGGGGCGCCGGCTCATGATCGTGGGCCTCGGCGGAGCTGGGGGTGCCATTGCCTGTGCCATGGCAGCCCATCGGCCAGGGCGTATGCAGCTATACGATATCAATAAGCAGCGTAGTGAGTTCATTCAAGCGTGCATTGCCCGCATCAGCCCTGCTACCCAGGTGGATATCGGCCCGCCCTCCGTCCAGGAGATGGATATCCTGATCAACGCTTCTCCGGTAGGCATGCTTGATGACGCCCGCCTGCCCTTCGAGGTGCAGGCCTTGCCTGCTGATCTGGTGGTTTTCGATGCCATCGTGATGCCCGAACAGACCCCCTTGTTGGCTCTCGCCGAGCGTTGCGGCTGCACTCTAGTCAGGGGGCGGGAGATGATGCTTGGGCAAATTCCGAAAATGGTCGATCGCTTTCTCAACCCCGACTTTGTCTAGGCGCTCTGCAAATCGATCAAAAAGTACCGGTATTTCCAATGCGACGAGTGGCCCACTTGGACATGGACGCTTTTTATGCGTCTGTCGAGTTACTTCGCTACCCCCAACTCAAAGGTTTTCCCTTGGTCATTGGGGGAAGTCGGCGAAGCCTTCAAGACCCCGAAACGCCTCTCTCAGAGATTCCCGTCAGCGCGTTTCCAAGATTAAAGGATTACACCGGACGAGGGGTGATCACCACCGCCACCTACTCAGCCCGACAATTTGGTATTGGCTCGGCCATGGGGCTGATGAAAGCTGCCCGCCTTTGCCCTCAGGCCATTCTTCTGCCGGTCGATTTTGCTGAATACCGAAAATACTCACAGCAATTCAAAGCCATCATCACCGAGATCGCCCCAGTGATGGAGGATCGGGGGGTGGATGAGGTGTATATCGACTTCTCCCAGGTCCCAGGCGGACAACGTGAAGGTGGACGCGTCCTGGCGCGCCTGATCCAGAAAAGCATTTTCGAAGCCACCGGCCTCACCTGTTCGATTGGTGTGGCGCCCAACAAATTGCTGGCAAAAATGGCCAGCGAATTCAATAAACCCAACGGTATTTCGGTGATCTTTGAGGATGATTTGCAAAGCCGGATCTGGCCCCTGCCCTGCCGAAAGATCAATGGCATCGGCCCTAAAACGGACGAAAAATTGCTTGGTCATGGAATCAGGACCATCGGCGAGCTTGCTGCACAAGAACCCGGTTGCTTGCTTCAACACTTCGGGAAAAGCTATGGCGCCTGGCTGCATGAAGCGGCATGGGGCCGGGACGACAGCACCGTCAGCACAGAAAGTGAACCAGTCTCCATGAGCCGTGAGACCACCTTCGAGCGTGACTTGCACCCAATGCGCGACAGGGCTGAGCTAGGGGCAATTTTCACCAGACTGTGCGAGCAGGTTTCGGCTGATTTGCAACGCAAGGGCTATGTGGGCAAGACGATAGGCATTAAGCTGCGCTACGACGACTTCAGGAGCGTGACCCGCGACAAGACCATTGACGAACCGACAGCCGATGCACAGCTGATCCGACACACAGCGGGACAATGTCTCAAACGAGTCGACCTGTCGCGTCGGCTGCGTCTGCTCGGAGTACGGGTTGGTTCCTTGCGACCCGTCCAGAACCTTGAGCTGCGCAAAGACCCGCCACCTGTATCAGCAGAGCCCGCATCACTTTTCTGATTATTGTCTGGCGGTACGCCTGTTTGCGGGCAGTGGCTGTGGATGGCTGGTGCGAAACGGGTTGATGTCCAAGCCTCCACGCCGTGTATAGCGCGCATAGACTGAAAGCTTGGTGGGTTTGCAGCGCATCCAGATGTCCATGTAGATGCGCTCTACACACTGCTCATGGAAATCGTTGTGGTTACGAAAGCTCACAATGTATTGCAACAAGCCCGCCTGATCGATTTGCGGCCCACTGTAGCTGATCTGCAGGCTGGCCCAATCCGGCTGGCCAGTGACCGGGCAGTTACTCTTGAGCAATTGGCTGGTCAGCACCTCGCTGACAGGTTGTTCTTCCAACGCAGCGCTCAGCAGTTCGGGGGCGGGGTGGAAAAGATCACACGCGATATCTAGCCGATCCAGGCTCAGGCCATCGAGCTCCTGGACAGATTGCTGCGCAAACTGTTCTGCATTCAACAACTTGATGCCAACCGAGCCTGATTGATCAGAACCTCGCCAAGCCGCTTCGCTCAGATCAGCACGCAGACTGGCCAAGACTTCGGCGCTATCGACAAACCGGGTATTGCTGAAGCTATTCAGATAGAGTTTGAGCGATTTGCTCTCCACAATATTGGGTGTTTCGCACGGCACAGTGATTTGGGCCAATGCCACCTGCGGCTTGCCGCGGGCATTGAGCCAGCTCAATTCATAGGCTGTCCACAGATCGGCCCCCATGAACGGCAGCGTGGCCGGAACACCAATCTCTTGCCGTTTGGGTAAACGCGCCATGGGGTAGAGCAAGCTGGCGTCGTACTGATCGGCATAGGCGACAGAACGACCGAGATGCGAGTCTTCAGGTCGGTTCATGCTTTTACCTTGCGCCTGAACACCAGGCGCTCCGGCTCAGAGACTTTGGCGTCAAACGCATAGCCTTCCAGATTGAATTTTTCCAATTGTTTGGGTGAGCTCAGGTGCTTGGTGATTGCATAGCGCGCCATCAGGCCGCGGGCTCTCTTGGCTAAAAAACTAACCACCTTGTACTTGCCGCCACTCCAGTCTTCAAACACACAGTCGATCACCCTTGCCTTGAGCACCTTGCGGTCCACCGACTTGAAGTATTCCTGTGAGGCCAGGTTCACCACCACGGGTGCCTTGTCATCCGTCAGTTGTTGATTCAGGTAATCGGCCAGTCTGGTGCCCCAGAATTTGTAAAGATTGCTTCCTTTGGGGTTTGGCAGCTGGGTGCCCATCTCCAGCCGGTAGGGTTGCATCCAGTCCAGTGGCCTCAATACGCCGTATAAACCACTCAGGATGCAAACATGTTCTTGGGCCCAGGACAGATCGGCAGGTTTGAGCGACTTGGCATCCAGGCCTTCATACACATCACCGTCAAAGGCCAGCACCGCCTGTTTGGAATTTTTGGGAGTGAATTTGCTGCTCCAGGCCTGGAATCGCGCCACATTGAGCCCGGCCAACTGGTCACTTAGGTCCATCAGGCCCGACAGCTGCTCTGGCGAGTAAGCACGCAAGATCTGAATCAGTTCAGCCGATTGCTTGGTAAATTGCGGCAGGGTATGCGGCACATCACCGGCTGGTGGATCAAAGTCGAGTGTCTTGGCAGGAGAGAGTAGAAACAGCATGGGCGTAACAGGGCTTCATCAAATTATCGGACAAGCTTGGCGCCGGACTGTTCGTCCAGACTGACCCGCCTTATCGCTGCGGCATATCCTTAACCGAGTAGCCCAGGCTGACAGTAGCATCGCTAGGGATGGGGGGCATGCTGGCATTCCACTCTTCCCAGGCGCCCCGCATCGCCAGCAGCCGCTCAGGTTCACGTTTGCCCAGATTGGCGCGCTCACGCTCGTCAGCGGGTATGTTGAAGAGGTAGTCATGTCCATCAACACGGAGATATTTCCAGTCACCTTCGCGCATGGCGCATTGTCCGCGGTGGTTCATGCGCCAAAACAGGGTGCGGTCAAACTCCAGATCTTCTGATTGAAGAACAGGCATCAGTGACACCCCATCAAGAGGATAGGCAGGGTCAGCCTGAACGCCGGCTGCCGCCAGCATGGTGGCCGTCCAGTCCATGGTCATGCAACGCTGTGTGCTGGAGCGACCCCCTTGAATCATCTGCGGCCAATGGGCAATCCAGGGCACACGGATGCCGCCTTCGGTGAGGTCCATTTTCCCGCCCACCAGGGGCCAGTTGTCGGAAAACCGCTCTCCCCCATTGTCACTGGTGAAAACAATCAGGGTCTGATCGAGCAAGTCTTCACGCTTGAGTGCGTCAACCACCCAGCCGATACCCTCATCCATATGATGGATCATGCGCTGGTAGGTGTTGATATTGCCACCGTGCAAGTGGAAAAGATCTTTCTTGACTTCCTCCGCCATCTCCCGGTCATCGCGGGTTTCCCAGGGCCAATGCGGTGCCGTGTAGTGAATGCTCAGAAAAAACGGCTGGCCTTGACGTGCAGGAGCAGCCATACGGTGGACAAAATCCACTGAGCGCCGTGAAATCAGGTCAGTCAGATAGCCATCTTCCTGCTGTTCAGCTTCGCCGAACCACAAATCGTGCTGTCCACTGTTGCTGCAATGGGTGAAGTAATCCACACCACCCGACATCGGCCCAAAAAATTCCTCATAGCCCGAACGCAAAGGCCCAAAACTGGGTGGATAGCCCAGATGCCACTTGCCCATCAGCCCTGTGTGATAACCATGCGCACGTAACAAGGAGGGCAGCGTGGGGTGGTCAGTGGGCAGCCCAAGCACAGTGCTGCCGCGGCTGCGGCTGCTGATGGGTTCGTCGGCCCCACCGCGCAACCTGTATTGATAGCGCCCTGTCATCAGGGCAAAACGGGTTGGAGAGCAAACCGGCGAGTTGGCGTAGCCCTGAGTGAATTTCAGTCCCTTGGTTGCCAGCTCATCCAGCACCGGGGATACTGGCCCAAACTTGGCCGGACGACCGCCATAACAACCGAGGTCGGCATAACCTAGGTCATCGGCCACAATGAAAACGATATTCGGACGCTGCATGCGGCAAGCCTAGATTGAATCAATTTTGATGGGATGAGACAAAAATACGAGTCACTGCGGCTTGAAGCCGGATTCCCGAATGGGCGGGCCCCAGCGCTCATAGTCCGCACGCATGATTTCAGCAAGTTTTTCTGATCCGTATCCCGTAGGTTCAAGTCCCATCTCGATCAGACGTTTTTGGATGGCCGGATCTTCAATGGCTTCGCGAGCGGCTTTGGCCAGTCGCTGCACAGTGGCAGCTGGAGTACCCGCCTTGGTGAACAAGGCATACCAGGGGGAGGCAACCAGGTCGTAACCCTGTTCACGAAAAGTAGGGACGTCCGGAAAGTTGGCGCTGCGCTTTTCGCCGGCCACCGCGAGCAAACGCGCCTTGTTGCCATCGACCAGAGATTTGATGTCAGCCGCTACCGTGGACAGGGCAGCGATCTCGCCAGCGGCCAACGCCTGCATGGAAGGCGCGGTGCCACGATAAGGAACATGCTGCAGCGAGATTCCGGCACTTTTGGAGAACATGACCCCAAAAAAATGAGGCAGGCTTCCATTGGCCGCCGACCCGTAGAAGCTATTGTCTTTGGGGTTGGACTTGACCCAGGCGACATATTCCTTGAGGTTGCTGGCAGGCACTTTGACGCCCACCCCGAGCCCGAGCTGAAAATTGGCCAGGTGCGCTACCGGCGCGAAGTCAGTGAAGGGATCGTATTTGATCTGTCCGGCAAAACTGTGCGGGAAGATCGACATGGTAGCGACCGGTGTCATCAGGAGGGTGGCACCATCGGGCGCCGCCGCCTTGACCGCCAGGTTGGCCAGCATGCCGCCCGCACCAGATTTGTTTTCCACCACAACAGGCTGGTTCAGCCGTTTGGACATCGCATCGGCCACGATACGGGTTAGTGCGTCTGAGGTGGCGCCTGGTGGATAGCCAACCAGCATCTTGATCGGCTCGCCCTGAGCCCAGGCTTGGCCACCCACCAAACCAATGAGACAAAGCAAGGTGGAGAGCAGGAAAAATCGTTGGCGCATCTGTAGCTTCCAAGTGTCGGTACAGGGTCAATTATGAAACCAATAACAAGCGATTTCAGACCAAGCCATTACCGCCCCAAGGGAGTCAGAGACGCCCGGACGCCTGGACGCCTGGACGACCACATGCCCCTGGAGATTCAGCGCAGATCACCCGCCAGGCTGGCCAGGGTTTCGGGTGAGAGGTTGACATGGGCTGGATAGTTGGTGTGGTCACAACCCACTTTGACAGCCGCACCCGCCTTCACAGCAGCACGCATGGCTGGCGTCAATTCGAAGCGGACAAAATGCACCGCTGAGGTCTTTTCGTCGTTTTCCCGATCAAGGTCTTCGTCGGCGATGGCATAAACCCTGGGCTGTCCCTCGACCTCGACAAACAGGCGGTCTTCCACGCCGATCAGCCGCGCCAATTCACGCTTGCGCTCCAGTATGTCCGGGTACTCGATTAGCATGGTGGCTTTCCAGTTGCTGCCATCGGGCACCAGAGGCGCATAGGCTTCGATCTCGTCCTGAATGCCCTCTTCCTCGAAAATTTTCTCGATGCGCAGCATTTCCTGAATCTGGTAACGCATGGTCATTTCAGATTCAAACTGCAGGTTGATGTGCTCGCCCAGATGTACGCTGCGCAATTGGCGGTGGGCGATGACCTCGCCTTTGTGTTCCTTGCGCCATTTGCTGTAAGCCTCCAGGGTCATCAGGCTTTCGGGGGTAATCTTGCCAGTCAGTTGCATTTAATTCTCCAAAACAATTACTTCAAACCGTAGGCCTTGCGCACCAGCGTCAGCGGATGGTTCAGCTCGGGTGTGCCCAGCTCATTGACTTCAAAGCCCTGGGCAATATGGTGACCACCCAACGGGCAATCGGAGCTGATGTAGTCCGGCTTGGCGCCATCTTTCATGCTCGCCATGGCCTTGAACACCGGCTTGCCAATCTTCATGGCCTGCTGGTGGTATGCCTTCTTCACACCAAATGTGCCGGCATGGCCCGAGCAACGCTCAATGGTGTTGATGCTGGTATCCGGAATCATCTTGAGCATTTCCTCGGTCTTGCGGCCAATGTTTTGCACGCGGCCATGACAGGGAATCTGGTAGCTCACATTGCCCAGCTTTTGAGGAAACTCGGTTTTCAGCAAGCCGTCCCGCTTGCGCGCCATCAGATACTCAAACGGATCCCACATGGCCTCCTTCACTTGCTGCACCGCCTGATCATCGGGGTACATCAATGGAATTTCCTGCTTGAACATCAGGGTACAGCTGGGCACTGCGCTGAGGATTGCGTAGCCTTCCTGGGCATAGCGGTGTAGCACCGGGATGTTGGCCTGCTTGCTCTGGTCCACAGCATCAAGGTCACCTAGCTCCAGCTTGGGCATACCGCAGCATTTTTCTTTGTCGACGATCACATAAGGGATGTCGTTATGGTCCAGGATCTTGAGCAAGTCATGGCCGATGCCTGGCTCGTTGTAGTTGACATAGCAAGTGGCAAAAATGGCTGCTTTGCCAGGAGTTTTTTCGCCATTTTTTACCTCGCTTGCGCGCGCCTTGGGCGCGCCTGAACGAAATTTTTTGCTGGCCAGTTCAGGCAGCCAGGCATCCTTGTCAACGCCGGCCACACTCTCCAGCACACTGCGTGCTGCTTTGGTTTTATTCACCGCATTGACCGCCTGCACCACGATGGGAATGCCAGCAAAAGAGCCATGCAGGTCGGTGGATGCCAGCAGTTTTTCAGCTGTGCCCACTTCGCCTTTCTTGAACTTGATGGCCTTGGCACGCAGCATGGTGTGCGGAAAGTCCAAATTCCACTCGTGCGGCGGCGTGTAGGGGCACTTGGTCATGTAGCACAGGTCGCACATGTAGCACTGGTCGACCACTTTCCAGTAGTCCTGTTTGGCCACCCCATCGACTTCCATGGTTTTGCTTTCATCAACCAGGTCGAACAGGGTGGGGAAAGAGCCGCACAGGCTGACACAGCGGCGGCAGCCATGACAGATGTCAAAAATTCGCTCCAGTTCCTTGAAGCAGGACGCCTCGTCATAGAACTCGGGGTTTTTCCAGTCCAGAGGGTGTCGGGTCGGTGCTTGCAGATTGCCTTCAGTGGCCATATTCAGTTCTTTGTTTTTAGGTGGAGGGAGAGTTGGGAGAAAAACTTTCAAGAGAAAGCTTTTTTTCCAACCAGCTGCGCACTGAGGCGCAGCAGATTTTTTTATGGAATCAATCCACCAATTCGTTCAAAGCTTTCTGGTAACGGTTGGCGTGCGAACGCTCAGCCTTGGCCAGGGTCTCGAACCAATCGGCAATCTCATCAAAGCCTTCCGAACGTGCGGTCTTGGCCATGCCGGGGTACATATCGGTGTACTCGTGGGTCTCACCCGCTACAGCGGACTTGAGGTTGTCACGGGTAGAGCCGATGGGCAAGCCAGTGGCAGGATCGCCCGAAGCCTCGAGAAACTCGAGGTGACCATGGGCATGTCCGGTTTCGCCTTCCGCTGTGGAGCGAAACAGAGCGGCCACATCGTTCTGGCCTTCTACGTCAGCCTTGTTTGCGAAATAGAGGTAGCGGCGGTTGGCCTGAGACTC
>JAFMJA010000009.1 GCA_017853735.1 Burkholderiaceae bacterium
TCGTGACTGGAGTTCAGACGTGTGCTCTTCCGATCTCGCTGTGCAAGAGGCCGCGCTGTTCGAAACGGTGATCAGACATGTCCTCATGCTGGTGCGACAGCACTGGCCAGCGGGTCAGCATGGCATTGCCGTGCTCGCCATGCCGGGTAAAGGCATTGGTTCGATAGACCGTGGCATAACCCTCTGGCGCCAGATATTCAGCCTGCGGCAGGTCTGGCCAACGGTCAAAACGTTTCTCATGGCGCCGGTGCACATGGCGTACCTCCTGCAGACAGACGATGTCGGCATCGAATTGCTCGACCGCATGCCCAAGGTTGTGAATCTCCAGACGGGAGCGAGGTCCCAACCCCTTGACACCTTTATGGATGTTATAGGTCGCAACACGCAGAGTGTTCATACGCTTATTCTGGCAGGTACAGCCGCGGCAGCAAGAGGCAGGCCTCGGCATTGCTGGGGGAAAAGCAGGCCAGAGCAGCATCGCGCCAGTTCATCCAGCGCCAGTCGGTGTGCTCGCGCGGGTTGAGCCGGACTGGCGTGTTTGCCGGCACACGCAGACCAAACAGGTGTTCGGTGTTGTGTGTCACACCTGTTGCATACCGGTGGCGCCAACGAGGATAGATCTCATACACGTTTTCCAGTTCCCAGTCGCGCAGGCAATGCCCTTCCGCACGTGCATCGATACCAGTTTCCTCCAACACCTCGCGCACTGCGGTATCCACAAAATCTTCCTCGGGCCTGTCCTTGGAGCCGGTCACCGATTGCCAGAAGTCCTCGGTGTCGGCTCGCCGGATCAACAACACATCCATGGCGGGCGTGTGGATGAGGACCAGCACGGACTGAGGAATCTTGAAGTGCTTTGACATAAAAAAGGGCGCTCAGCGAGCGCCCCCCGATTCTGCCCCAGGCCCTGGCTCAGCCCACCTGAACCGCATCCGGGTTGCGCAGGCGAATATGCAATTCGCGCAACTGCTTCTCATCCACCGGGCTGGGCGCCTGGGTGAGCAAGCACTGGGCGCGCTGAGTCTTGGGAAAAGCAATCACATCACGAATCGATTCGGCGCCCGTCATCAAGGTCACAATGCGATCCAGACCAAATGCCAGGCCCCCATGGGGAGGCGCACCGTACTGCAACGCATCCAACAGGAAGCCGAACTTGAGCTGGGCTTCCTCTGGGGTGATCTTCAAGGCATCAAAGACTTTTTGTTGTACATCGGCACGGTGGATACGTACTGAACCGCCGCCAATTTCCCAGCCATTGAGCACCATGTCGTAGCCCTTGGCGATGCATTTCTCCGGCGCACTGACCATCCAGTCTTCATGGCCATCCTTGGGCGCGGTGAAAGGATGGTGGACAGCGGTATAGCGCTGCGCCTCCTCGTCAAACTCAAACATGGGAAAGTCCACCACCCACAGGGGCGCCCAGCGATCTTCAAAGAGCTGGCGTTTCTTGCCAAACTCGCTGTGGCCAATTTTGATGCGCAAGGAGCCGATCGCATCGTTGACCACCCTGGCTTTGTCCGCGCCAAAGAAGATCAGGTCACCATCCTGGGCGCCAGTTCGCCCCAGAATCTCAGTAATCGCCTTGTCATGCAGGTTCTTGACGATCGGACTTTGCAGACCATCACGCCCCTTGGCCACCTCATTGACCTTGATCCAGGCCAGTCCCTTGGCGCCATAAATCTTGACGAATTCGGTGTAGCCGTCAATTTCGCCCCGACTCATCTCCCCGCCACCTGGAATGCGCAGGGCGACCACCCGGCCACCAGCCATGGTGGCCGGTGCGGAGAAGACCTTGAAGTCCACATCCGCCATCACATCGGTCAGCTCGGTGAGTTCCAGCTTGACACGCAAGTCCGGCTTGTCCGAGCCAAAGCGGTGCATGGCCTGGGCGTAGGGCATGACTGGAAACTCGCCCAGGTCCACATCCAGCACATTTTTGAAAACCGAGCTGATCATTCCCTGGAACATATCTCGAATGTCCTGTTCGCCCAGGAAGCTGGTCTCGATATCGATCTGGGTGAATTCGGGCTGGCGATCGGCGCGCAGGTCCTCGTCCCGGAAACACTTGGTGATCTGGTAGTACCGGTCATACCCAGCCACCATCAGCAGCTGCTTGAACAGCTGTGGCGACTGTGGCAAGGCAAAGAACTGGCCGTCGTGGACGCGGCTGGGCACCAGATAGTCACGCGCACCCTCAGGCGTGCTCTTGGTCAACATCGGTGTCTCAATATCGATAAAGCCATTGCCATCGAGAAACTTGCGTACCTCCATGGCCACGCGATAACGCAGCATCAGGTTGCGCTGCATATACGGTCGGCGCAGATCCAGCACACGGTGGGTCAGACGGGTGGTCTCTGACAGGTTTTCGTCATCGAGTTGAAAGGGCGGCGTGACCGAGGGATTGAGCACGTTGAGTTCATGACACAGCACCTCGATCTTGCCGCTCTTCAGGCTGTCATTGGTGGTGCCGTCAGGGCGCGCGCGCACCAGGCCCTTGACCTGAATGCAAAATTCGTTGCGCAGACCTTCGGCGGCCTTGAACATCTCCGGCCGATCAGGATCTCACACCACCTGGACAAAGCCTTCACGGTCTCGCAAGTCGACAAAAATCACCCCGCCGTGATCGCGGCGACGATTGACCCAGCCGCAGAGGGAAACTGTCTGGCCCAGTAGGGCTTCGGTGACGAGACCGCAATAGTTGGTACGCATGGCCATATGAGTGTTTCTCTCTGCTGTAAGACGACCCTATCAAACCAACTCTGGGTTCTTGATCGGGTTGGAGGGGACGATAACGCCCATGGAAATGATGTAGGTCAGAGCTTCATCAACGCTCATATCCAATTCGATGCAGTCGCTTTTTTTGACGATGACAAAGTAGCCGCCGGTCGGATTGGGTGTGGTTGGGACATACAGGCTGATGTAGTCGCCACGCAAGTGGTTCGACACATCTCCGCCCGGCATGCCGGTCAGAAAAGCTATGGTCCACATTCCCTCGCGCGGCCATTGCACCAACAGGGCCTGACGAAAAGCGTTGCCTTTTTCAGAAAACAAGGTGTCGGAAACCTGTTTGACGCCGGAATAGATCGAGCGGACGACCGGGATGCGGTGCAACAGGGCATGCCACCAGCTGACCAGTCGATTGCCGACGAAGTTGGAAGCCAGGGCCCCGATCACCAGCAGCACTAAAAGCGCAAACACCACCCCAAGTCCGGGGATGTGGATGCCTAGCAGGAGGTCAGGTTGCAAATGGTTGGGCAACACCTTCAAGGTCCGATCCAGGGTGGTAACCACCCATTCAAGCACCCACAGGGTGATGATGAGCGGGACCAGCACCAACAGTCCTGCAAACAGCCATTTGCGCAATTTGGCCATGGATGAGACCTAGCTCGCGGCTTCGGTAGTGGTGGTCGTACTCGCTGCAGCCGGACAGGCAGGACAGGCTGCACCTTCCTGCGCAGGACTGGCGTTGGCATTGGCGTTGGCACCGCCCTTGAAATCAGTCTGGTACCAGCCACCACCTTTGAGTTGGAAGCCAGCAGCTGTCAGCTGTTTTTTGAAAGTGGCCTGGCCACAGGCCGGGCAATCATTCAGCAGCGGATCGGATAGTTTTTGCAACATATCCTTGGCATGGCCGCAGGACTCACACTTGTAGGCGTAGATAGGCATGGCTCAGAAGGAGTAAGGATAGGGTTGAAAAATGCAAAACCCTTAATTATAGGCGGGCCGACCCGCTTCAAGCCCTATTCCACGCCCACCAGCTTGTGATGGCCTGCATGTCGATTGGCGATTGCTTGTGGACCCAGGGAGCCCAATACCATGCCAGTCAGCGCAGCCAACACTCCTGCCAGTTGGGCCGGAAACTCCTCGCCCGCGGGCGTGGCCAGGAACAAAAGCCACGTCAGCAAGCCCAGGGTGACAGCAAAGACAGCGCCTTGGGTGGTGGCTCGTTTCCAATAGAGCCCAAACACCAGGGGTACAAAAGCCCCTACCAGTGTCACCTGGTAGGCACCCGAGACCATTTCGTAGATGGATGTGCCATGCATGATGATCGCGTAACTCAGCACAAAAGCGCCAAAAACCAGCACCGTCAGTCTCATGGTGCGCAACTCCTGCCTGTCGCTCATATGCGGCTTGAACTGGCGCCAGATGTTTTCCACAAACGTCACGCTGGGGGCCAGCAAGGTGGCCGAGGCGCAGGACTGGATGGCAGACAGCAGTGCACCGAAAAACAGCACTTGCATGATGAAAGGCATTTTTTCGAGCACCAGGGTGGGCAGCACTTTCTGCGGGTCTTCCTTGAGCAGTACTTCAGTCTGCTCGGGCATGATGATCAGCGCGCTAGTGACTAGAAAAATGGGCACAAAGGCAAAGAGGATGTAGAAAATACCGCCGATCACCGGGCCCCGGGTAGCCGACTTGACGCTGTCGGCTGACATGACTCGCTGGAAAACATCCTGCTGAGGGATCGAACCCAGCATCATGGTGATGGCCGCGGCGAGGAAGAACACGATGTCCTTGAAATTGGGCTCGGGAAAGAAATTGAACATGTCGCGGCTGGCTGCCATCGATACCACATTGGACGCCCCTCCAGCCATATTTCCTGCAAAAGTGGCGATTGTGGCGAGGCCAAGTACCAGAATGATCATCTGCACAAAATCAGTGACAGCAACCGACCACATGCCGCCAAACAGAGTGTAGGCCATGATCACCATGACACCGATCACCATGCCCTGGGGCATGCTCACCGCACCTGCAGATAGCAGGTTGAACACCAGGCCTAAGGCGGTGATCTGGGCCGACACCCAGCCCAGGTAGCTGAGCATGATGATCACCGAGCACACCACCTCGATACCGCGGCCATATCGCTCACGGAAAAAGTCGCTGATGGTCAGCAGGTTCATGCGGTAGAGCTTGGCAGCAAAAAAGATGCCGACCAGAATCAGGCAAGTGCCAGCGCCAAACGGATCCTCCACCACACTGCCCAGGCCGCCATTGACAAACTTGGCAGGAATTCCCAGCACGGTCTCCGAGCCAAACCAGGTGGCGAAGGTGGTGGTGACAATCATGATCAGCGGCAGTTTGTGGCCCGCCACCGCAAAGTCGGCTGTGTTCTTCACCCGTTTGGCGGCAATCAGGCCAATTGAAATCGTGATCAGCAGATAGACAATAACCAGGGTCAGCAACACTGAATGCTCCTTTCAAAGACGTCCAACACTTGCCTCAGAGCCATTGAACGCGGATAAGTACCTGCATCGCCAGCATACCCAGGGCAAATCCAATAACGGTATAGATGATGCCCTGCAGCAACCGATTGGTGCGACGCTGCTCGCGCAGCAGCTCAGCCATCTCGCGAGATTCCCGCCCCGGACGGCGACGCAGGAAATCGTAAAACAGGTAGGGCAGCTCAGGCAAGAGCTTGGCATAGCGCGGCGCCTGGTTGCGCAACTCCTGAAAGAGTTTGCGCGGCCCGATCTGCTCGGCCATCCACTTCTCCAGAAAGGGCTTGGCGGTGCTCCACAGGTCAAGGTCCGGGTCTAGCTCGCGTCCAAGCCCCTCAATATTGAGCAGGGTTTTTTGCAGCAGCACCAGCTGGGGTTGGATTTCCACATTGAAACGGCGCGAGGTCTGAAACAGGCGCATCAGCACCATGCCCAGCGAAATCTCCCGCAGGGGCCGGTCAAAGTAGGGCTCGCACACAGCCCGCACTGCGGCCTCCAGTTCGTCCACACGGGTGTGAGGTGGCACCCATCCTGACTCGATGTGCAATTCAGCCACACGTTTGTAGTCGCGCCGGAAAAAGGCCGTGAAATTCTGTGCCAGGTATTCCTTGTCGAACTCGGTCAGGGTGCCCACAATGCCGAAATCCAGCAGAACGTAACGGCCAAAAGTGGCAGGGTCGGTGCTGACAAAAATATTGCCCGGATGCATGTCGGCATGGAAGAAGCCGTCACGAAATACCTGGGTGAAGAAGATGGTGACCCCGTTTTGCGCCAGCTTTTTCAGGTCCAGGCCGGCCTCGCGTAAACGCTCGTTGTGGCTGATCGGGATGCCCTTCATGCGCTCCATCACGATCACCTCGCTCTGGCAATAGTCCCAGAACATCTCGGGGATCAACACCAGATTGAGCCCATCCATATTGCGCCGCAACTGGGCCGCGCTGGCCGCTTCGCGCACCAGGTCCAGTTCGTCGTGCAGGTATTTGTCGAACTCGGCCACCACCTCCCTGGGCTTGAGGCGCTTGCCGTCGGTCGTCAGGCTCTCCACCCAGCCCGCCATCAGACGCATCAGACTGAGGTCCTTCTCGATCACCGGCAACATGCCAGGCCGCAAGACCTTCACGGCGACTTCCCGCTCCCGCCCGTCACGGTCCATCAATTTGGCAAAGTGGACCTGGGCAATCGAGGCACTGGCCACCGGCGTACGCTCGAATTCAGTGAACAATTCGGCCAGGGGCTTGCGAAAGGCGCGCTCAATGGTGGCCACCGCCACTACTGGGTCAAATGGTGGCACCCGGTCCTGTAGCTTGGCCAGTTCGTCGGCCACATCGGCAGGCAGCAAATCCCGGCGGGTTGACAAAACCTGGCCAAACTTGACGAAGATCGGGCCGAGTCGCTCCAGCGCTTCGCGCAGTCGCTGGCCGCGGGGAGCGTCCAGGTTTCGGCCGATCGACAACATGCGGGAAAGCAGGCGCAACCAGGGTTTTTGCAGGCTGTCCAGAAGCATGCCGTCCAGGCCATAGCGCAAGACTACCCAGAGAATGAAGGTGCCACGCAGCAAACGCCTCACCGCTGGCCCCCCGGGGGGCGATCCAGCCAGGTCCGCACGCCATCACGCAGACGACGTGCCGCCTGGCTCAGGGCATGAGCTGGTGCATCACCGATCACGCGGGCCAGGTCCTCTTCCAGGTCCCATCGGACATGTTCCACCACCCAGTTGACCGCAGCCGCCAATTCGACATCCCCCTCGATCCGCACCGCAGGCCGCTGCCCGCTCAGCGCCGACTGAACCAGCACCCGCGCAGACTCTTCGGTCACCGACAGGCTCAGGTCGGCCTGGACATCGGGCTCAGCCAGATCCAGTAAGCCCGCTGGCGTGACCCGCAACTTGAAATGAAATTGACGCCAATGAAACATGACGACCTTGCCACTCAGCTGAAACAGCCGTCGGGTGGCCTCGGGCTCCTGTTGCAGGACATGGTTGAGCAGGAGCACGATGCGCCTTTGCGCCTCCTGCACCGCCCACTCAGGGGGCTGCAGCTGACTGCCAACCTTCTGGATCGCCTCATCCAGAAAAGAAAAAGGGGACTGTGGTGTGACCATGGTCCCCGATGATAAGCGCGCCTGCGTGGCGGGCTGATCGCTGTGCAATGCCGCTTACTGCAGAGCCTGCACTCCCGCCACCAGCCAGCCGCTGTTTCCATGCTTGGACTTGGTCATATTCCAGACCTCGCGGAAAGGGCTAGGGCCAGCAGAGGGCTCCTCGCGGATCATGCCGGAGAATTCGACGCTGGCCATGTACTCGTTGGCCAATTCCTCGATACCCAGCAACTGCGCCTCCAGCATGACCACTTCGGTCTGGTTGCCACCGGCTTGGTCCGCAAGCTGTTGCCGTATCTCGTTCATCATCTCATCGGTCATCATCACGCGCAAGGCAGGCAGGTCCATCCGGTCCCAAGCCGCCTGCATGGCGATGAAGTTTTCTTTGGCAGCCCGCAGGAAACCTGCTGTATCAAAATCCGCTGGAACGCTCCAGTTTTGTGAACCCCCCGCCAAGGCAGAACCAATCACCACCCCGGATGTTCTTGGCGCCGGTTCAGCATCAAAATTCGTGGTCGAGCGCTCCCAGGGCCGGGCCGAAGCATCGTTGCCCACATTTTCAGGCCGGTAGTTGTGCGGCGTGGCCGCCTGATCCGCCCCGGCGCCAGCACCCTGAAAAGCGTAGGGGCTGGCTGTCGTGCTGGCTGCCCGCCGGTTGCGCATGAACCATCCAATGGCCACCATGGCCAGCAAGACGACCATCGCGATCAACATGAACTGGCCAAATTCCTCGCCAAAGCCCATCGAGTGCGCAAGCCAGGCCAGGCCCAGACCGGCGGCCAATCCACCCAGCATGGCGCCCCAGGGCTTTTTGGCCGGGGTTGGCGCTGCGCCAGGCGTGGCGGCTGGGGCTGGTTTGGCGGGTGCTGCGGCAGCGTTTTGCGCTGGCGAAGCCGGCGTGTTTGGCGCAGCCTCACGCTGGGTCACATTGCTCGACTGCTTACCAGTAGACTTGCCACCGCTCAGCCGTTTGGCTTCGGCATTCACGCCACCCAGGGCCAGAACCAGTGCCAGGGCCAGTGTCAGAAATTTCATGATTGACTTCTCCATTTGGAAAGTTACGCGGCAATACCCGTAAATGAGGTGCTTAGCACCGGATTCCAACATGCAAGGCCACCACCCCGCCGGACAGGTTGTGAAAATCCACATGGTTGAATCCGGATTTCATCATCATCGCCTTGAGCGCCTGCTGCCCTGGGTGCATTCGAATCGATTCGGCCAGGTAGCGGTAGCTGTCAGCGTCGCCAGCCACCCATTGCCCCAGCCGAGGCAAGACCTTGAAGGAATACCAGTCGTAAAGTTTTTCCAGCGGTGGCGCCACCTTGGAGAACTCCAGCACCAATAAACGACCCCCGGGCCTGAGCACCCGGCACATTTCGCTCAGTGCGGCCTCCTTGCGGGTCATGTTGCGCAAGCCAAAGGCCACGCTCACCAGGTCGAAATAACCCTCCTGAAAGGGCAGGCGTTCTGCGTCGCACACCACGGTGGGCAGAATCACCCCGGCATCGATCAGCCGGTCGCGGCCGACGCGCAGCATGGCCTCGTTGATGTCGGTATGCACCACCTGCCCGGTGCGACCTACCTCAGGCGCAAAGGCCAATGCCAGATCCCCGGTGCCCGCAGCAATATCCAGCACCCGATCGCCCTGCCTGAGATTGGCCACCATCACGGTGTAGGCCTTCCAGGCACGGTGCAGACCCGCCGACATCAAGTCGTTCATCAGGTCATAGTTGGAGGCCACCGAATCAAAAACCTTGCGCACCCGCTGGGCTTTTGCGTTCTCCTCGACCGTCTCAAAACCGAAATGGGTCTGCGTCATAGGCTGGCTCAATGGTGATGGCCGCAGCCCTGGGCCGCCTTCTCGGCCATCGGCGCATCCCGATCCATGCCGGCCTGTTTCAGTCGCGATTCGTACTCACTCCACAGGCGCGCCTGCTCAGCGCCAAGGTAGTAGAGGTATTCCCAGGAAAAAATGCCACTGTCATGGCCATCCGAGAAAGTGGGCTGGACCGCGTAGTTGCCTACCGGCTCCAGCGCGTTGATCCCCACCTCACGCTTGCCGGTTTGCAGGGTTTCCTGCCCAGGTCCATGGCCCTGCACTTCTGCGGAGGGCGAGTAGACCCGCATCAACTCGAAGGGGATGTGGAAATGGGCCCCATCGGAAAAAACGATTTCCAGCACCCTCGACTTGGCGTGGACCGTGAGGTCCTGAGGGGTGGGGGGGTTGGAATGCTCAGCAGTCATGACGATTCACCTTTTAAAAATATGGGCCGGCTAGACCAGCACTCGTTCAATGCCGCCAGCGTTGGCGGCCCCGACATAGTCAGGCAGCCAGTTTTCACCCAACAAACCACGGGCCAATTCAACCACGATGTAATCGGCCTGTAGCAGCCCATTGTCCAGATCATCGCCGTAACGCGAAAGACCCTGCAGGCAACTTGGGCAACTGGTCAGAATTTTCACCGGATCATGCTGTCCCAGCAGTCCGGACTGACGCAAGGCCGCCTCCCCCTTGCGCAGCTCCTCTTCCTTGCGAAAGCGGATCTGGGTGGAGACATCGGGGCGGCTCACGCCCAAGGTGCCCGATTCACCACAACAGCGCTCGCTCTGAACCACCTCCCTCCCGATCAGGGCGCGCACTGTCTTCATAGGCGCCTGGCGTTTGAGCGGGCTGTGGCAAGGGTCGTGGTAGAGGTAGGCGGCTGCTGTGTTGCCTGCCTTGTCGGAGGACGCCGAGGCACCTGGCATGGCAACCCCCTTTTCCAGCAGAAATTCGTGGATGTCGATGATGCGCGAGCCGGGAAAAATATCCTCGAATTTGTAGCCCTGCAACTGGTCATAGCAGGTCCCACAACTCACCACCACCGTTTTGATATCCAGGTAGTTGAGGGTATTGGCCACCCGGTGAAACAGGACCCGGTTGTCCGTGATCATCTGCTCGGCTCGGTCAAACTGGCCGCTGCCGCGCTGGGGGTAACCACAGCAGAGATAGCCCGGTGGCAGCACGGTCTGCACCCCTACATGCCAGAGCATGGCCTGGGCCGCCAGGCCAACCTGGCTGAACAGGCGCTCGGAGCCGCATCCAGGAAAGTAGAAGACCGCCTCGGTCTCGGCAGTGGTGCGCTGGGGGTTGCGGATGATGGGAACGTACTGGCGGTCTTCGATATCGAGCAATGCGCGCGCTGTTCGCTTGGGCAGCCCACCTGGCATCTTCTTGTTGATGAAGTGGATCACCTGTTCTTTGATGGGCGCAGTGCCCACAGTGGCTGGTGGCTTGGCGGTCTGACGGCGCGCCAGGCCACGGAGTAAATCATGGCCAATTCTCTGCGCCCTGAAGGCCAATCCAGTCAGGATCGAGCGCATGAGCTTGATGGTCTGCGGCCGACTGGTGTTGAGAAAAGCCATGGCCAGGGCCTGGCCTGGCCGCCAGGATTTTTGCCCCATCTTGCGCAACAGATTACGCATGTTCATGGAGACATCGCCAAAGTCAATTTTCACCGGACAGGGAGACAGACACTTGTGGCACACCGTGCAGTGCTCGGCCACATCCTCAAATTCCTGCCAGTGCCGGATGGAAATGCCGCGCCGGGTCTGTTCCTCATAAAGAAAAGCCTCGACCAACAGCGAGGTGGCCAGAATCTTGTTGCGCGGGCTGTACAAAAGGTTGGCCCGGGGCACATGGGTGGCACATTCGGGCTTGCATTTGCCACAGCGCAGGCAATCTTTCATGCTGTCTGCAATGGCTCCGATGTCGCTTTGCTGCATGATCAGCGATTCATGCCCCATCAGGCCAAAGCTCGGGGTATACGCCTGGCTCAGATCAGAAGCTCGCTGGGCATCGGCCTGTGGGTGCGCCTGATGTTCTGGCGCCACCAGAGCGCGCAGAAGTTTTCCGCGATTGAAATGACCCTGGGGATCGACGCGCTGCTTGTAGTCCGCAAAGGGCTTCAATTCAGAGTCGCTGAGAAACTCCAGCTTGGTGATGCCAATGCCGTGCTCACCGGAAATCACACCATCGAGCGAACGCGCCAGCGACATGATGCGCCGGACAGCCCCGTGCGCCGCTTGAAGCATCTCGTAATCGTCGCTGTTGACCGGGATATTGGTGTGCACATTGCCGTCACCGGCATGCATGTGCAAGGCCACCCAGACCCGCCCTTTGAGCACACGCTGGTGAATGGATTCGCACTCCGCCAGGATGGGCGCAAATGCGCCCCCTGTGAACAGGGCTTGCAAAGGTTCGCGCAACTGCGTTTTCCAGCTGGCGCGCAAACGATGACTCTGGAGCTGTTCAAACATCAGGTCCAGGTCCTTCAGCCAGCCGCGCCAAAGAGTGCTGACGCTACGGATCAGCGACAGGGCCTGCGACACCCGGTCAGCCAGCAGCTCCTCAGCCGGTACCTCTTTGGCATCGGCCAGTTGGTTCAGCGGCAACTCGTCTTGGCAGAAAAAGTATTCAAGCTGATCGCACAAGGCGATCTTGTTGCGCAAGCTCAGCTCAATGTTGATGCGGTCAATGCCATCGGTGTATTCCGCCATGCGCGGCAAGGGAATCACCACATCCTCGTTGATCTTGAAGGCGTTGGTGTGCCGGCTGATCGCGGCGGTGCGCTTGCGATCAAGCCAGAATTGCCGGCGGGCATCGGCGCTGACTGCAATAAAGCCCTCCCCACCGCGCGCGTTGGCAATACGCACCACTTCGCTGGTGGCGCGCGCCACAGCATCAGGATCATCACCCACGATGTCGCCAATCAGCACCATCTGGGGCAAGCCGCCACGCTTGCTCTTGGTCGCGTAGCCAACCGCCTTGAGGTATCGGAAATCCAGGTGTTCAAGACCTGCCAGCAGCGAGGCCTTGCGCTTGTGCTCGCCAAACATGAAGTCCTTGACTTCGACGATGCTTGGGACCGCCTCACGCGCATGGCCAAAAAACTCCAGGCAAAAGGTGCGCGTGTGTGCCGGCATGCGATGCAGGACCCAGCGTGCGCTGGTGATCAAGCCATCACAGCCTTCTTTTTGTACACCCGGCAACCCGCTGAGAAACTTGTCGGTGACATCCTTGCCCAACCCAGCCTTGCGAAAGCTGGCGCCGGGAATATCGAGCCGCTCGACCCTGATGGGCGTATGACCGTCGGCCTGAAAATAGCTCAGCTCAAAGCTGGCGGTCTCGGCATCATGAATCTTGCCCAGGTTGTGGTTCAGACGACGGACCTCCAGCCACTTCGCATCGGGTGTGACCATGCGCCAGCTGGCTAGGTTGTCCAGAGCCGTACCCCATAACACCGCCTTCTTGCCCCCAGCATTCATTGCAATATTGCCGCCGATGCAGGAAGCCTCGGCCGATGTGGGATCCACCGCAAATACAAGGCCGGCACGCTCAGCCGCATCAGCCACGCGTTGCGTCACCACACCCGCCTCGGTCCAGAGGGTGGGGACGGGCTGTTCCAGCCCGGGCAATTGCGCCATTTCGACCTCGGACATGGCCTCCAGCTTTTCGGTGTTGATCACCGCAGATTTCCAGCTCAGCGGGATAGCGCCGCCGGTATAGCCAGTTCCGCCGCCGCGCGGAATGATGGTCAGGCCCAGTTCGATGCAGCCTTTGACCAAGCGCGCCATTTCGGCCTCGCTGTCCGGGGTCAGCACCACAAAGGGATATTCGACCCGCCAGTCGGTGGCATCGGTGACATGCGAGACCCGCGAAAGGCCATCGAACTTGATGTTGTCACGGGCGGTCAGGCGTGCCAAAGTCCGCAGGACGCGCCTGCGCAAATCGGACATTTCGCGAAAGGAATGGTCAAACGAATCAATGGCCTGGCTGGCTGCATCCAGCAACTGGCCCACCATGGCATCGCGTTGCGCATCCACCTCGGGGGTACGTCTTTTTTGAACCTCGGACAGCCGATGCCGCAAGGCCTGCACCAGCAACTGCCTGCGCCCGGGGTTGTCGAGCAAATCATCCTGCAAATAGGGGTTGCGTTGTACCACCCAGATGTCGCCCAGCACCTCATAAAGCATGCGCGCCGAACGTCCAGTGCGACGCTCATCCCGCAAATGGAGCAATACCTCCCAGGCGTTCAATCCCAGCAAGCGGATGACAATCTCCCGATCCGAGAAAGAGGTGTAGTTGTAGGGAATTTCGCGGATGCGCTCGTTACCGGGCAAGCCCAGACCGGTCACGTTCAGCAAGGCATCAAGCGGGATTTTTGCGTTCATGGAACCTGAGATTTCAGCCAGAACGGAATTGGCGGCTGATAAGGGATGTTACTCCAGGGACTATCGCTGCCAGGCTCGCATCAGAAACCACTGAGAGCTTGCCATGGCCAACACCAGGATGATGTAGGCAGCCATCTTGCCATCGCGTCCAAAAAACCACAGACTGAAACTCAAAGCGAGTGAGCCCACCAGGGCGTTGATCAGCAGTTGCAGCCACCAGCTGGGCATGGCGCGTCTGCGTCCAAAGAGCAATCGGCCAGCGGCAGGCAAGATCCCGGCCAGCACCAGGGCGGGCGCGGCAAAGCTAATGAGATGAAGAGCAAGATCAAAAAAATTCATTGAAAACAATCCGCCAGTCAGGACCTGCGCAGGATCAGGTGTGAAATTTTATAATCCCCATCTAACTAATTCATCACCTTACATGGCAGTCTGGGCCCTGGGCATCAACCACACTACTGCGCCGCTGGACTTGCGCGGCCGGTTTGCTTTCGCCCTGGATCAGATCGGACCCACCCTCAAGGGCTTGCGTCAGACACTGGCCTTGCAGCCCGAAGCGGCCCTGCTCTCCACCTGCAACCGCACAGAAATTTATTGTGCCGGCGACCGTCTGGACATTGCGCCCACCCTGGAATGGCTGGCGCACTGTGGCGGTGTTTCTGCCGAACAGCTGCGCGCGCACACCTATGCGCTGGAATCCGGCCAGGCCGCTCGCCACGCCTTCAGGGTTGCCAGTGGGCTGGACTCGATGGTTCTGGGCGAGCCGCAAATCCTGGGCCAGATGAAGGATGCGGTGCGGGTTGCTGAAGAAGCGGGCGCCCTGGGCAGCACCCTCAACCAGCTTTTTCAGCGCAGCTTTGCGGTGGCCAAGCAGGTCCGCAGCTCCACCGAAATTGGCAGCCACTCGATCAGCATGGCCGCTGCTGCTGTGCGCCTGGCAGGCAACCTGTTCGAGGACCTCCGTGAGGTCCGTGTGCTGTTTGTTGGTGCGGGCGAAATGATCGAATTGGCCGCCACCCACTTTGCCGCCAAGAACCCCAAAGGCATGGTGATCGCCAACCGTAGCCTGGATCGGGGCGAGAGGCTGGCTGCACGTTTTGGTGCCGAGGTCATGCGACTGGCCGACCTGCCCGACCGGCTCCATGCTTTTGATGTGGTGGTCAGTTGTACTGCCAGCACCCTGCCCCTGATTGGCCTGGGTGCGGTCGAACGCGCGCTCAAGCAGCGCAAGCACCGCCCCATGTTCATGGTTGACCTGGCCGTGCCACGCGATATTGAACCCGAGGTCAAGGCGCTGCCCGATGTCTACCTCTACACCGTGGATGACCTGGCCTCGGTGGTGCAAACCGGCCAGGCCAGCCGTCAGGCCGCAGTGGCGCAGGCCGAAGTCATCATCGACGCCGGGGTACAAAGTTTCCTGCACTGGATGGACCAGCGCGACCCGGTTCATGGCATTGTGCCGCTGATCCAGCAACTCAATGCCCAGACCGACCAATGGCGCAGCGCTGAAATCGCCCGCGCCAGGAAAATGCTGGCCCGGGGTGCGGATTTGGAATCAGTGCTCGATGCCTTGAGCCGTGGACTCACCCAGAAAATGCTCCACGGTGCTCTGGCGGAGTTGCATGCCGCGGATGAACAGGCGCGCGAACGAGCCAGCCTGGCGATTCAGCATTTTTTCCTGCGTCAGGAAAAGTAATGCCTGCCCATGCCTGCCATCAACCAATGCAGCTGCAGCCAGTCCCCGCGCAGGACCTGTTCCTGAGGGACCCAGCGCTGCATTAGCGCCGCTCTAGCCCCTGGCCCGCCGCTAATCAGTGGCTGGGAAAGACTGTTTTGGCTTGCCTGACCCTGCAACAGCCGTCATCGAATTCAACCATCCGGTCCTTATTTGTGAAACCTTTTCTTCGCCAGCAACTCGAACGCTACGCAGAGCGCCTGCAGGAGCTGAATTTTCTCCTCTCACGCGAGGACATCATGGCTGACATGGGTCAGTTTCTTGTCCTTTCGCGTGAGCACAACGAGGTGAATCAGATTGCCAGCCGCTATGCGCGTTATCTGCAATTGGAAACAAACCAGGCAGGTGCCCGCGAGATGCTGGCTGAGCCTGAAATGGCGGTCATGGCTCAGGAGGAAGTCGAGGCCACCACGGCTGAATTGAAGCTGTTGGAAGAGGAGTTGCAGCGCCTCTTGCTGCCCAAAGACCCGGATGATGCGCGCAATGCCTTTCTGGAAATCCGTGCTGGCACCGGCGGCGATGAGTCGGCGCTCTTTGCCGCCGACCTGCTACGGATGTATACCCGTTACGCCGACCGTCGCGGCTGGAAGACTGAAATCATGAGCGAATCACCCAGCGAGCTGGGCGGCTACAAGGAGGTGGTGCTGCGTATCGCGGGCGAGCATGTCTACGGTGATCTGCGCTTTGAATCGGGGGGGCACCGGGTGCAGCGCGTCCCTGCGACCGAGACCCAGGGACGCATCCACACCAGTGCCTGTACGGTCGCGGTGCTGCCCGAACCAGACGAAACCCAGGCAGTGCAGATCAACCCGGCCGAGTTGCGCATCGACACCTTTCGCGCCAGCGGCGCGGGCGGCCAGCACATCAACAAAACCGACTCCGCGGTGCGCGTGACCCACCTGCCCACTGGCATCGTGGCCGAGTGTCAGGATGACCGCAGCCAACACCGCAACAAGGCCAAGGCGCTGCAGGTGCTGGCTGCGCGCCTGCAGGAAAAGGAGCGCAGCGAACGAGCCGCCAAGGATGCCGCACTGCGCAAAGGCCTGATCGGCAGTGGCGACCGCAGCGACCGAATTCGAACCTACAACTTTCCACAGGGTCGACTGAGCGACCATCGCATCAACCTGACCCTGTACAAGCTGAACTTCATCATGGAAGGTGAGCTTGACGAGGTGGTGACCGCCTTGCAGCATGCGCGAGAGGCCGAGCAGCTGGCCGATCTTGAAATCAGCGCGACTTAAGCCATGGAGATCCGTCAGGCACTTGCCACTGCCTGCAAAACGCTGGGCCTGCAACGCCTGGATGCACAACTGCTGCTCTTGCACGCCCTGGGTCGACCGGCGCACGACCGTTCCTGGCTGCTGGCCCATGACCGCGACATCCTGAAGCCAGCGCAAGCCGAACACTTCATCTCCCTGGCCCAATCCAGGGCGACTGGTATGCCCCTAGCCTACCTGACTGGGGTACGGGAGTTTTATGGACTTGTACTAGAAATTGATGCGCGCGTGCTGGACCCTCGTGCCGACACCGAGACCCTGGTGGATTGGGCCTTGGAGCTGTTGCCCATGGATGAGCCCCGAAGGGACAGACCGCCTATGGAAGTCATTGATCTGGGCACCGGCAGCGGCGCGATCGCCTTGGCGCTCAAGCAGCAACGCGGCGATCTGCGGGTGAGCGCGCTTGACGCAAGCGGCGATGCCCTGACTGTGGCGCAAGCCAATGCGCATCGGCTGGGCCTGGCACTCGACTTTCACCAGGGCAACTGGCTGGACGGCGTGGCCCAGCGTTACGACCTGATCGTCTCCAATCCCCCCTACATCGCTGACGATGACCCGCATCTGCCCGACCTGCGCCACGAGCCGACCCTGGCGCTGGCCAGCGGAGAGGATGGCCTGGATGCGATCCGGCAAATCATTCATCAATCCCCGTCTCGACTCAAACCGGGGGGGTGGCTGTTGCTCGAGCACGGCTGGCAACAGGCCGCCATGGTGCGCGACTTGCTGATACGGGCAGGTTTCTGCGCTGCTCAGTCACGCCGGGATCTGGCGGGCATCGAACGCTGTAGCGGCGGTCAATGGCCGGGTTGACGCGACCCAGTAGTCCGGTAACCTATTTGCCGAACAAGCCCTTGATAGAGTCTGCGGCCTTCTCAAACGCGCCACTGACGGACTTGGCCATGTGATCAAAGCTGAAGGCGCTTGCAAGCTTTTGGTTGAGCGCGCTGGCCACTTCCTGACCGAGTTCAGCCGCATGCAAGCCACCTTTGCTTTTGCCAAGGTTGCGCAAGGTGGTGTCAGGCAGAGTCAAGGAGACCGTCTGGCCATTCATGAACGGGGCACTGGCCTGCGCCTTCGCCTGGGTCAGGCTGAGCTCATCGACGATCAGTTTCTTGCCCTCAGCCTGCCCCTTCGCAGACTGCGCTTTGCCCGCGCTCTGGGAGCCCAGGGAGACTGCGATGTTTTTCAGCAAGGCATCAAAATTGGTCATCGACTCCCCTTTTTCATAGATGACATCGGGTGCCTTGATGGCTATTTTTCGAACAGTCACCACCTTCTGCATAAGGGTGTCCATGTCCAGATCCAACTCGATTTCACCCACCGCCAATGCATAAGGCGTTTTGAACCCAGCGGGATTGCCAATTTTGAGATTACGAATAACCGCCTGCCCCTGCTTGATGTGCAATTCGACCGAACCCACCTGCACCTCAGCTTGGGTCATTTCGGAGCCATAACGGACGATCGCGTCCTTGATCAGGCCATCCAGATTGCCCCGCAACCACCACATGGCTGCAGCCAGCGCGGCAAGTAACACCAGCAAGAGTATCAGCAGCCTCTTCTTCATGACTTCATCTCCAAAAAATCAGTGGTGGTGGCCATGGGCGCCGTGCGCATGGCCATGGGCAATCTCCTCCTGACTGGCCGGGCGAACTTCGAGCACCACAATTTCCAGACGCAAGGATTTGCCTGCCAAGGGGTGGTTGCCATCCAGATGCACCAGCGGGCCCTTGACCTTGACCACGGTGAAGGCCATGGAGCGGCCGTCCTCAGAGCGTCCTTCCAATTGCCCCCCCACCTTGACGCCGGGCGGGAATTGGCTTTTGGGAATGGTCTGCACCAGACTTTCGTCGCGCTCACCGAAAGCATCCTGCGCTGCGAGAGACAGGGCAATCTGGTAACCAGGCTCCTGTCCGGCCAGCGCCTGTTCGACTTTGTCAAAGGTGTTGCCATAGCCGCCATGCAGATAAGAGGAGGCCTGCTTGCCATCCTCGAGCAACTTGCCGGTGTCGGCGTCTATGACCTTGTAGCGCAGGGTCACAACCGTGTCTTTATCGATCTTCATATTCAGGGTTCAGCAGAAGTGGACGGGAAATGAAATAATACGGGTCTTGTTAGCAAGGATACCCACTATGAGCGACACTCAACAAAGAATAGACGATCTTGTCAAATCCAGCGAAGTCCTGCTCTTCATGAAGGGCAATGCCAGCTTTCCCATGTGTGGCTTTTCTGGCCGTGCGGTGCAGATTCTGAAGGCTTGTGGGGTCGACCCCAAGCAGCTGAAAACCGTCAATGTGCTGGAGGACGACGCCATTCGTCAGGGCATCAAGGAGTACAGCAACTGGCCCACCATCCCCCAGCTCTATGTCAAGGGCGAGTTTGTCGGCGGTTCTGACATCATGATGGAAATGTACGAAAGTGGTGAGCTGCAGAAAGTTATCAACAGCTGATCCAATCTGACGAACTCATGGCCGGTTGAGTTCGTCATCCTTGAAGTATTTGGTGCCCTGAATGGTGGCCTGCAGGGCCAAGCCGCTCTCGGTGATCTGGTAGAGCGTCACCCCAGGCGCCACGGTGATCGCCCCTGCCACTGCAGCTCCGCGGCTGCCGGCTTTGGCCGCCGCATCGGCCTGGGCACTGGCCTCCCAGCCGCTGTTGATAAAGGTATCAAGCTTGTCGGCGGTGGAGAAGACAAACACCCCGCGAAAATCTTTAACGCCCAGGCCAAAGCCAAAGCCGCCCGAAACCATCTTCATGTAAGTGTCTTTCCCAGTCTTGTTGTGGTGCGCCACGCCCGATCCGCCAGCAGCCGACAGCAGGATCAGGTTGATGCCCACATTGCTGAACACCGCATACCCTGCGGCGTTCTGCACCGCTTGCTGCGACTCTGGGTGAAGCTTGTACAAGCGGGTCAGGGTCTCGCGCCGCATCTTGTTGATTTCGGCACGCTTTTCAGCAGCAGTTTCTGCCAGGGCGGTATTGGCCAGGAGCAAGCCCAATAGCAGCCACCCGGTTTTCTGAAAAAAATGACGCTTCATCATGGCTTGCTCCAATTCTTTCTGCTGGTCAAGCCTGAGCTTAGTCCTATGTCCGACAAAAAACCATGACGAGGCTCAACGTGCCAGCACAGGCGCCAAGGCCAGACCGGTCGGTGTTCCCAACTGCACCACGTCCTCTGGTTGAGCCGCCGCAACGATTCGCCCGCCGGCCTGGCCTCCCTCAGGACCCAGGTCAATGATCCAGTCGGCTTCAGCAATCACATCCAGGTCATGTTCAATCACCACCACGCTATGGCCTGCATCCACCAGCCGGTGCAGGACACGCAGCAACTTGTCCACATCGCCCATATGCAGCCCCACGGTGGGCTCGTCCAGTACATAGAGGGTGTGCGGTGACTTCTGCCCGCGTCGGGTGAGGTCATCGCGCACCTTGGACAGCTCGGTCACCAACTTGATCCGCTGCGCCTCACCGCCGCTCAGGGTAGGCGAGGCCTGACCCAGGGTCAGGTAACCCAAGCCCACATCCTTGAGCAACTGCAGGGGGTGCGCGATGCTGGGCATGGAGGCAAAGAACTCCACCGCCTCATCCACCTCCATCTGGAGCACATCCCCGACGCTTTTGCCTCGCCAGGTGACCGCCAGAGTCTCTGGATTGAAGCGCGCACCTCTGCAGGATTCGCATAGCACCTTCACATCAGGCAGAAAGCTCATCTCGATGGTGCGTACCCCCTGCCCCTCGCAACCTGGGCAGCGTCCCTCACCGGTATTGAAAGAAAAACGACCCGCTGCATAGCCGCGTGCCTTGGCCTCCAGGGTTTCAGCAAACAGTTTACGGACGGTGTCCCAAAATCCAATATAGGTGGCCGGGCAACTGCGTGGCGTCTTGCCGATTGGCGTCTGGTCGACCTCCAGCACCCGCTCCACCCGCTCGAAACCGCTGATCCCCGCACAACCGCGCCAGGCCGGCGCCCGAGCCGCCAAGGCATCACGCCCGGCCTTGGTGGCCTGCTGGCTCACCACAGCGGCCAGGTTGGCCAGCAGCACCTCGCGCGCAAAAGTCGATTTGCCCGAGCCGCTGACACCGGTCACCGCCACCAAGCGCTTGAGCGGCACACGGGCTGTCAAATGTTGCAGGTTGTGCAGGTTCGCGCCATGCACCGTCAGCCACTGCAAGGCATCGGGCTCAGGACCCGATTTCGCCAGGGTAGTGCGGCCTGCGGCAGCCGCTCGCCCCAAGTCCGTCTTGGCGGGCAATGCTTCTGGGGCCTCGACCACCGGTCTGCGCGGCTGCAAGGGGTGCTTGATGGCATGCAGGAGATAGCGGCCGGTCTGCGAATCGGCTGCAGCGGTGAGATCGCCCACCTGGCCCTCAGCCACCAGGCGACCCCCTCGTTTGCCTGCGCTGGGACCAATGTCAATCAGGTGCTCGGCGCGACGTATCGTGTCTTCATCATGCTCCACCACCACAAGAGTGTTGCCTTTGTCTGTCAGCTTGTGCAAGGCATTGAGCAGGATCTGGTTGTCCCGCGCGTGCAAGCCGATGGTTGGCTCATCCAGCACATAGCAGACACCCTGCAGGTTGCTGCCCAGTTGCGCAGCCAGCCGGATGCGCTGGGCCTCGCCACCGGAGAGGGTGGGAGCGCCACGGTCCAGGGTCAGGTAGCCCAAGCCAACCTGCTCCAGGAATTCAAGTCGACCCTGAATCTCGGGAATCAGATCGCGCGCGATTTCTGCCGATCGTCCAGTCAAGGACAAGGCCTTCACCCAGTCACGCACCGACTGCACGCTCAGACGCGCAATCTCGTCAATCCCAATGCCATTGAACTTGACAGCACGGGCAGTGGCATTCAAGCGGGCGCCGTTGCAGCCAGGACAGGTCTGGCTGCTCAGGTCTTCCACCTCGGGCTCGGCAAAGGTCTGCTCCCGCCCCTTTTCCTTGTCATCCCGCACAGAGTCATCCAGCAGCTTGCGTTGCTCCTTGCTCAACTGCACCCCGGTGCCCACACACTCAGGGCACCAGCCATGCTTGCTGTTGTAGGAGAACAGGCGGGGATCGAGCTCGGCGTAGGAACTGGCGCAAACCGGGCAAGCCCGCTTGACCGAGAAGACATGCAAGCTTCCGATCTGGTCGGCCAGCTGGCCGTGTTGCATTGAATCGGCCAAGCCCTTCAGATCGGACAGGACATGCAGCACGCCCTTGCCGTGCTCCAGGGTGGTCGCCAGGGTCTGACGCAGCAGCGACTCGTTTTCGGCCTGCACCACCAGACTGGCCACCGGCAACTCAATGGTGTGCTCCTTGAAGCGGTCCAGCCGCGGAAATCCCTGGGTCGGCAAAAATTTTCCATCGACCCGCAAATGGGTGTAGCCACGCGGTCTAGCCCAGTCAGCCAGCTCGGTATAGACCCCCTTGCGATTCATCACCAGCGGGGCGAGCAGGCCAATCTCCTGACCCCGGAACTGTTTCATCAGCTGCGCCAGAATGCTCTCACTGGTTTGTGGCGCCACCGCGGCGCCATCATGGATGCAATGCTGCACGCCCAGCTTGACAAACAGCAGACGCAGGTAATGCCAAACCTCGGTGGTAGTGCCTACGGTGGACTTGCGGCCCCCACGCGACAGCCGCTGCTCGATCGCCACCGTGGGCGGGATGCCATACACCGCGTCCACCTCTGGCCTGCCAGCCGGTTGCACAATGCTGCGCGCGTAGGCATTGAGGCTTTCCAGGTAACGGCGCTGACCTTCGTTGAACAGGATGTCAAAAGCCAAGGTGGATTTGCCCGAGCCGCTGACACCGGTGATCACATTGAACTTGCCACGAGGAATATTGACGCTCAGGTTCTTGAGGTTGTGCTCCTTGGCATGGATGATCTGAATGTCCTGACTTGCCGCAATACGCGCACGAGCCGGCTTGGCAGCGGGCAGCCCAATCGGCGCAAGGAAACGGGCTGCCCCCTCCTGCGCCTGCAAGGCCTCGCCCATGGCCAGCGCATA